>NZ_JADBGG010000018.1 GCF_014873765.1 Desulfomicrobium macestii
TCCGAAAATCGAGACTTCTTCATCTTGCCCTCCGTGAGGCAATCTTTACCAGAAATCTCTATTTATCAATGGCTCGGTTTTAGGGGAAGGCTACAATTTCTCCTTGCGATGAAAGGTGGCTCATAGTTTTGCAACAAATGCTGTTATTAGTATATTTTTGTAGATTTTTGTTCAGCTACTTATTCAGATATGTATGTTTAATTTATGAATATATATTTTAATATGAATTCAGAGCGTTATGGATGCGCAGTAAGAAGTCATGCTGAATCTTTGATTCATACTATCAAACACAGGATAATCGGATGACCCGAACCGGGATTGCACCAAGGAGGAACGGCAAGATGAAAGACAGGCGTTTTGTATACCACGGGATGTTTTGGGTGATGGTTGTCGTGTTTTTGATTCCGGCGCTGTCCCCGGCTCAACTACTCGTGGTCCAGGAGAGAAGCACCGGGATCGAGCCCTTGGGCGCCCCGGGGGTGGAGTCGGTGCTGATGAACGTGTCCCAGGGCGGCGATTCCCTGAAGGCTTCCATCCAGTCCGCCATGGATTCCAATCCCAAGTTTTTGAGTCAGAAGCACGCGTATTCAATTTCGCACGATGCATACCGCGAGTCCTACGGCGCGCTTCTGCCGCAGCTGGATTTCATGGCCAGGGGCGGTTATGGCCTGCGACGCAACGACACGACCATCGCCAGGGAGGCTGACGGTCAGGGCGAGGAATGGTCCGACGAGCAGCGTCTGGTCCTGTCCCAGCTGCTCTTCGACGGCGGCCTGACGCGGTCCAGGGTTGAGGCCGACAAGCTGTACTCCGAGTCCAAGAAGGAGGAGCTCTTCAACACGGCCGAGGATGTCGGTCTCAGCGCCACGCAGTATTTTTTGGATGTGATCCGGGCCCGGGGGCTGGTGGAGCTTTGCGTGCGCAACATCGAGGAGCACGAGAAGCTGCTTGACCTGACACGCATCCGCCTCGGGAGCGGTGGCGGCACGCAGGCTGACGTGACCCAGGCCGAAGCGGCGCTGCAGGAGGCGCGTTCACGGCTGATCCAGGCCAACCAGGCCCTGGACGACGCCGAGGCGGGCTATGCCCGATTTTTCGGTGACAAGCCCGGTGTTTTATCCATGCCCGAGCCGCCGTTGCTGGCCATCCCGCAGAGCGAGGCCATCGCCATCAGCATGGCCCGGGACGGCAACCGCGCCCTGAAGGCGGCCCGCCTGGCCGTGCAGCAGAAGGAACTGGAGATCAAGTCGGCCAAAGGTGCGTATATGCCCAAGCTGCATGCCAAGGTTTCCGCCGCCCGTTCGGACAACACGGGTGGTTACGAGGCAAGCTACCACGACGCCTCCGCCATGCTGGAAATGAACCTCAATCTTTACCGCGGCGGTTCTGACGCCGCTTCCATCCGCAAGTCCAAAAATGAGAAGCTGCGCGCCGAGCAGGATGCCCTGGATGTCGAGCGTCAGGTGGAGGAAGATGTGCGCACGGCGTACAGCTTCTACAAGGCCACGGGCAAGCTGCTGCCTGTGCTGCGCAACCTGACGAACGAAAATGCGCAGGTGGTTTCGAGTTACACGGATCAGTTTCGCATGGGGCAGCGCACTCTTGTCGATCTTGTCTCTGCACAGAAAAGTCTGTTCAGTTCACAGCAGGTGTACCTGAACGGCATGACGGCGCATACTTTTTCATACTATCGACTTTGCATGCCCGTTTCCCAGCTCATGAGCGCCCTTGGCGTGGATCTCAAGGTCAAGGACCTTGGCGAGGCCAAATAGCTGGCCAAGGGCGTTGTCAAGGATACACCGTTCCTGTCTCCCTTCATTTTCCCTGAATGGCCGTTTATAACGGCTGTTCAGGGAAAATTTATTTGCTGGAGCAAGAAGATCGTTCCGTTGGATCACCTTATAGTGGCATTAGGGTTCTCCCAACTTTTCACGTGTTCCGGATATGTCCATATTCGTCCGGTTGGCGCCTTGCCGCCGGACGTCTCTGCATGATTCGCGGCAGCTAAGCCGGTCCCGTCAACATTGGCCGGGTCAAGCTCTTTTCCATATTTTCAGATTACGACGTGACGGAGGATGTACTTGCTTAAATTTGTTCTGTTGGGTTAATTTGTCGGGAATCAAACAGGAGGTATGGTGCATGCAAATGAAGAAAAAGGATTCCGGTGGATGGAATCCATATCTGGCCGGTGCCCTGGTTGGCGTGCTGGCCATTTTGTCAGCCTATGCCACGACGGTCTGGCTCGGGAAAACAAGTTATCTGGGAGCTTCCACCACATTTGTGCGCGGCGCGGGTGTGATTGAACAGCAGATTGCTCCGGAGCACGTACAGGCCAACGAATATTTCGTTAAACAAAAGGTGAAGATTGACTGGCAGTTCATGCTGGTCCTCGGTATCTTTGCCGGAGCGTTCATCGCCTCATGCACTGACAAGAGTTTCAAGCTCGAAAGCGTTCCTCCAACCTGGGAAAAACATTTCGGGCCATCAGTTGGAAAACGCGCCGTCTGGGCTTTCTTGGGCGGGATCGTGGCCATGATGGGCGCGCGCATGGCCAGCGGCTGCCCGAGTGGTCATGGTCTCAGCGGCATGATGCAGCTTTCCGTCAGCGCTTTTGTGGCTCTGGGCATGTTTTTTGGCGTGGGCATAATCGTGGCGGGGTTCATTTACGGAAGGAGGTCACGATGAGCACGGATCAAATCCTCGGATTGGTGACCGGCATCCTCTTTGGTTTTTTGTTGCAGAAGGGCCGGGTATTGCGCTTCGAGAAACAGGTCGGGGCCATGTTGCTTAAAGACATGACCATTCTCAAGTTCATGCTCTCCGCCATCATTGTCGGCATGGTAGGCATTGCCCTGATGTCCAGCGCAGGGATGATCACCCTGGGCCACAAGTCCATGAACGTGGGCGCGGTTCTTGTCGGCGGAGCTTTGTTCGGTGCCGGTTGGGCAGTCATGGGCTACTGCCCAGGCACCTCCATGGGGGCGCTTGGAGAAGGACGCTGGCACGCCATCTTCGCCATTGCCGGCATGTTGGCGGGCGCGGCAATCTACGCGGAACTGTATCCCTTTTTTCAGCGCACGGTTCTGTCTTGGGCCGACTACGGCAAGATTGGACTGCCCGAGGCTCTGGGCGTTTCGCCCTGGGTCGTGATTATCGTGTTTATCTGCGTTGTGCTGGGGCTTTTCCGCTGGTTTGAGAGCCGGGGGCTCTAGGCGTTTTCAATTCGATATTTTTCGGCAAGCGGCCCGGTGCCGTCATGGCCTTGCGGCCCGCCGGAACTCCTTCTCCGGCCTCGTAGAGTTGAATCGTTGCGTGCCGGACGGAAATCGAGGGCGCTCACAGGCAACGATTCAACAAACGATGCCTGGATCAGTCAGACAGCCGACGGGCCCCAAGACCATGACAGCCCCGGGCTTTGTGGCGTCGATGGGGTACGATTTTGATTTTAAGGATTGGTTTGACGGTGTTTCGCTGAGAGTTTGGAAGAGTTTTTTTGCGGGAAGCGGCCCGGTGCCGCCATGGCCTTGGGGCCCGCCGGAACTCCTTCTCCGGCTTCGTAGAGTTGAATCGTTGCGTGCCGGACGGACAATCGAGGCCGCTCACAGGCAACGTTTCAACAAACGATGCCTGGTTCAGTCAGACAGCCGACGGACCCCAAGACCATGACGGCCCCGGGCCTTGTGGCGGCGATGGGGTAAGATTTTGATTTTAAGGATTGGTTTGAGGGTGTTTTGCTGAGAGTTTGGAAGAGTTTTTTGCGGCAAGTACAGAAATGAAAAAAGCGCCTCCGGCCGGGTTTCGGCTGGAGGCGCTTGATGTTTTGTGAGCGTGCGAGTCTAGTACTTGATGGACGAAAAACGCATCAGTTTGTCCCACTGGTGGGTAGAGGTGATGCGGCGGATGGTGCCGGTCTTCCCGCGCAGGACCAGAGAGTGCGTGGTAGCTCCCGTGCCGGTGTAGGAAACGCCGCCCAGGAACGTGCCGCCCGAAATGCCCGTGGCCGCGAAGAAGACGTTGTCGTCGCGGATGAGCGTGTCCGTGGTCAGCACCTGGTTCAGGTCCAGTCCGAATTCGAGCACGTTCTTGCGTTCGGATTCGGACTGGGGATCGAATTGGGCCAGGATCTCTCCGCCAAGAGCCTTGATGGCGCAGGCCGCCAAAACTCCTTCGGGAGTGCCGCCGGTGCCGAACATCATGTCCACGTTGGATGATGGATCGACGGCCATGAGCGCCCCGGCCACGTCACCGTCGGTGTGCAGCTGGATGCGCGCCCCGGCGGTGCGGATCTGGGCGATGAGGTCTTTGTGGCGGGGTTTGTCCAGAACGAAGATGACCAGATCCTCGACCTTTTTGCCAAGGGCCCTGGCCGTGGCCTCAAGATTGTGGGCCACGGGGGCGTTCATGTCGACCACGCCCTTGGCCGGAGCCGGAACCACAAGCTTCTTCATGTAATAGCTCGGGCCCGGATTGAACATGGTTCCGGCTGGAGCCAGTCCGACCACGGCAATGGCGTTGGGCCGTCCGTAGGCCAGCAGATTGGTGCCCTCGACAGGATCGACAGCCACGTCCACGGCCGCGCCACGGCCCGTGCCGATGTGCTCGCCGTTGTAGAGCATGGGAGCTTCGTCCTTCTCTCCCTCGCCGATGACGATGCGGCCATCGATATCCAGGGTGTTGAAGGACAGCCGCATGGCGTCCACGGCAGCTCCGTCGCCCTCGTTCTTGGCGCCCTTGCCGAGCCAACGGGCCGAGGCCAGAGCCGCGGCTTCAGTGACCCGGACCAGGTCCATGGCCAGATTTCGTTGCGGGGCTTCCATGCTATTCCTTGATGAACTTGATCAGGTTGGCGGTGGTGAATCCGTATTTTTCCTTCAGCACGCCAGCCGGAGCTGAAGCTCCGAAGTGGTTGATTCCCCACACTTTTCCGTCCAGGCCGACGTATTTGTACCACAGGTCCGAGCGTCCGGCCTCGATGGCCACGCGGCGGGTGATGGAGCGGGGCATGACGGATTCGCGGTACTGTGCGCTCTGTTCGTCGAAAAGTTCCATGCTCGGAACGGACACGACGCGGATTTTCAGCTCCGGGCACGCCTCGGCGGCTTCCAGTGCCAGGTGCACTTCCGAGCCGGAGGCCAGGATCAGCATCTGGGGAGCTGCATCTTCAGGGTCGCGGACAACGTATGCGCCCTTGCTCACGTGTTCTTCCAGCGGGTTCGGCAGGTCGAGCACGGGGAGGCCCTGGCGGGTGAAGATCAGCACGGAGGGCCGTGATTTCTGTTTCAGGGCCACCGCCATGCAGGCCGCGCTTTCGCGGGCGTCGGCGGGGCGCAGCACCAGAAGGTTCGGGATGAGACGCAGGGAGCTGACATGCTCGATGGGCTGATGGGTCGGGCCGTCCTCGCCGACGAAAAAGGAATCGTGGGTGAAGACGTGCAGGACCGGCAGATGCTGCAGCGCAGACATGCGGATGGCGTTTCTTTCATAATCCGAGAAGACGAGGAAGGTCGCACCGAAGGGAACGATGCCGCCGTGCAGGGACATGCCGTTCAGGATCGCGCCCATGGGGAATTCGCGCACGCCGAAGCAGAGGTTGCGGCCCTTTGCGTTGCTGGCGGCATTGAAAATCCCTGCAAACTCGCGGAATTTGACGGTCTGGTTGGACGGATCAAGGTCGGCCGAACCGCCCATGAGCGTGGGCAGTTGCTCCATCATGGCCCCCAGGCAGGCGCCAAAGGCCTTGCGTGTGGCCACGCTGGATCCGGACTCGAATTCCGGCCAGTTCAGGCTGCGCTGGCAGACCGGAGTGGTCGCGTTTTCCCATCTGGCCGCGAAGTCAGCATCCGAAAGCCTGGCTGTGATCAGCTTGTCCCAGTCATTGCGGGCCGCGCCCAGGGAGGCGAAGCGGGCGCGAAAGTGCGAGAGTACGTCTTCGGGGAGATAAAAACTCTCGTCGGGCAGTCCGAGCTTGGCTTTGGTGGCCGTGATTTCCGCCTCGGGCAACGGAGAGCCGTGGGTGGATTCGCTGCCTTCCAGAGTGGCGCAGCCCTTGGCCATGGTCGTGTGACCGAGGATCAGGGTCGGCTTTGCCGTTTCGGCCTGGCCTTCAAGGATGGCTTTTCGGATCTGCTCGTGGTCGTGGCCGTCGATCTCGATGACCTGCCAGTGCATGCTCTCGAAAAGAGCCTTGTGGTCGATTTTGTCCGCCCGGCAGGTGGGACCGGCCAGCTGGATCTTATTGCTGTCATAGTAGGCGATGAGCCTGCCCAGTCCCCAATGGCCGAAGAGGGCGGCGCTGCCAAGGCAAATGGGTTCCTGAACGTCGCCGTCGGAAACCAGCGCGTAGGTGAAGTGCCCTGCGCTCTGGGCGTCCAGATAGTCGCGCAGGAACGCCTCGGCCACGGCCATGCCGCCGGCCATGGCAAAACCCTGGCCGAGTGGGCCGGTGGTGGCCTCGACGCCGTCGGTCATGTCGTGTTCGGGGTGTCCGGGGGTCTTGCTGCCGAACTGGCGGAATGCCTTGAGGTCATCGACGCTCAGACTGCCCTGCAAGGTCAGGATGGCGTAAAGCAGGGCGGATTCATGACCAGCGGACAGTACGAAGCGGTCGCGGTTGAACCACTTGGCGTCCTTGGGATCGAAGTTGAGGAATTCCTTGAACAGGACATAGGCAAAGTCGGCCGAGGACATGGCTCCGCCGGGATGCCCGGAGTTGGAGGCCCGGACGGTGTCCATGATCAGGCCCTTGATGACGTTGACGGCTTTGGTATCTATCTGGGAAGCGTTGGTGGTCATGATGATTCTCGTGATGTGCGGAAAAGGCGTTATGATTGTTTATGTGCAGGAGTCTGCCGGTCGATCAGGTCTACACGGCGCTGATGCCGCCCGCCCTCGAACTCGGTGTCCAGGAAAGCGTCGGCGATGGCCTTGGCCAGATCGACTCCGATGATGCGTTCGCCCATGCACAGCACATTGGCGTCGTTGTGCATACGGCTCATGCGGGCCATGTATTCGTTGGCGCACAGGGCGGCACGGATGCCCTCGAAGCGGTTGGCGGTGATGGACACGCCGATCCCGGAGCCGCAGATGAGTATGCCCGTGGCTTCAAGATTCAGCACCTCTTCAGCCAATTTGCCCGCGATATTGGGGTAGTCGCAGCTCTCAAGAGAGTGCGTGCCGACATCGATGGTTTTGAAGCGCCCCGCGAGGTGCTCCATGAGAATGTTCTTGAGGCCGAAACCCGCGTGGTCGGAGCCGAAGACGATGGTGCGCATCTAGACCTCGGCGCCGCGTTTTTCCGCGCGGTTCTTGATGTATTCTGCCCGGGTGGAGGCCAGTTCCTGCTCCAGATGGGCGATTTCTTCCTGCAGGAAGCTGATCTGCTTCAGGGTCAGGTCGTTGTCGCTGGCCTTGGGGTCGAAGGATTCGCCCTTGTTCCGGCTTGCGGCATAGCTGCGGCCAAGGTTCTGGAATTCTTCGGCCAGACGTTTTTCCATCTGCCGGATTTCCCAGCGCCGAAAGCCCTTGATGAATACCCACTTGCCCTCGCTGGCAAGGAGCTTGAATCCGTTGGTGACGGGTTTTAACGTGTCCTTGAGCATTCACTCCCTCCAATGAAGTTTTAGTTGTTCCGAGGCGTGGATGTGATGCGCATCCATTGCACGTCCTGGGGTAGACTTAAGTCCAGGTCGCGGTTTTGCCATTCTCCGCCGGCGTCAAGGGATTTGACCCTGAGCACGGCCTTGCCATCCCTGGGGGATGAAAAAGTGTGTTTGTCATAGAGGACATGGTCGGGAAATGCCGGTGCCGAGTAGGCCCCTTCGCAGGTCAGCGTCCAGCCCTGCCTGCCGCCAAGGATCAGCATTTCCATGTTTTCCGGGGTTTCCATGTAGGCTACGTCGCCCGAGGAAAAATTGAAACGGATGCGGCCTTCCCGGGTACCCTCTACAGAGGTGTATTCCGGCGGCAGGACCGGCCCGAGATCTCCGCCGAGCAGGCTGCCGATCTGTCTGGCGTCGAACGGCACGGGAATCTGGAAAAGGGCCAACCCGGCCCGGGCCTGGGCGTGGTGGTAGGCCTTGTTTTCCGACGGGATGAAGGCGGTCCAGAGGTCCGGGGTTTCACGAATCATGGCCACCGATGCACCGGTGCCCGAGGACAGATCCATGCGGATGACGGAAGCAGGATAGCCCCAAAGCTGCCCCACCAGGCGCCCCGTGCGCTCGCTGGTCGCCACGTGCATGGAAAAGCGGGCCGTGATGCGGTCCGCGGCCGAGGATCTGGGATGCAGGGTGGACCATATGCGCGAAACCGCTTCCGGGTCCCGGATCGGTATTTGCGGGGCGCATCCCCCAAGGACGGCAAGCAGGATGAACAGAGCAAAAGCTCTCATCGCGTCCGGCCCAGGGAATTGAGTTTGGTTCGCACTGTCTCGGCATTTTCGCCTTCAAGATCCAGCGAGTTTGCATAGCCTTCGCGGGCCTGGGAGATGAGACCCATGGCGCGGGCGATGTCTCCGTAGTGCTCCCAGATGACCGGGTCCGAATCCACGAGCTGGACGGCGCGCCTTATTTCCTGCCAGGCAAGCGTGTTCTTGCCCTGCTTGAAGTAGACCCAGGCCAGGGAGTCGACAAAGTAGCCGTTGTCCGGTTTGACCTTGAGGGCGCTTTCGATCAGCAGTTGCGCCCTTTCCAGATCGAGGCCCTGTTCCGCCAGGGTGTAGCCGAGGTAGTTGAGCGCGTCCGCGTGTTCGGGATCCTTGGAGATGACCTTTTCCATCATGATCATGGCCTGGTCCCGGTGTTCCATGCGATCGTAGATCAGGCCCAGGCGGTAGAGGATGGTCGTGTTCTCCGGCCAGAGGGCCGTGGCCTTAAGCAGTACGTCCAGCGCCTGCTGGTACTCTTTTTCAAACTCGTGCATCTCCGCCATGATGATGCGAAATTCCGGCTGTCTGGGAAAAAGCGTCATGGCCGACAGGCACAGCTCCCTGGCCGTTTCCCTCTGGTTTTTCTGGTAGAGAAGATGAATGCGGAATATCAGGCTGCGCTCATAGTGCTGATGGCTTGTGGGTATGGCTTCCAGATAGGCCATGGCCTTGTCCGCATTGTCGCGGCCTTCGTATTCGAGCACGGCCAGGAAAAAAAGCGCGTCGCTGGGGATCGGATTTTCCCGGGCCATGGGGTCCAGAAGCTCCGCCGCGTGGTCGAAGAAATCCTGGTTGAGCAGCAGATTGGCCGCTTCCAGGACCAGCGACTGGTCATCAGCGCCCTGTTGTA
Organism: Desulfomicrobium macestii; assembly: GCF_014873765.1. Taxonomy (NCBI): domain Bacteria; kingdom Pseudomonadati; phylum Thermodesulfobacteriota; class Desulfovibrionia; order Desulfovibrionales; family Desulfomicrobiaceae; genus Desulfomicrobium; species Desulfomicrobium macestii. The sequence continues at coordinate 9,276 of NZ_JADBGG010000018.1, forward strand.
CATAGGCAAGAGCCTGATCGGGATTGTTGAGCTTCAGGTTGAGTTCGATCAGGCGAAAGAGAATCTGCTGGTTCCCGATTCCCGAATCCACGAGTTTGGCGAAGACGCGTTCCGCGTCGATATAGTTTTTCTGGACCTCGTAGGTCAGGCCGAGCTCTATCCACGCATTGTAATACTCAGGGTCCGCGGCTACGGCCTGCTGGTAGGCGGTGATGGCCTTGTCATAGAGTTCGAGGCCGAAAAAGCCCTTTCCAAGGAGAAATTTCGTTGTCGCGTTGGCGTCTTTTTGGGGGATGGCGTTCAGCCTGTCCACGGCTTCGCCGAACTCTCCCTGCTCAAGACGATAGAGCGCGGCTTCATGGGCCAGATCGATCTGCTCGGGGTGCTTCTCGCGGTAGTCGTCCAGAACGAGCACTGCGTCGTCAAAACGCCCCTGGGCCGCATAGGTCTTGGCCAGGGTGCTGACCAGCGCTTCAAAATCAGGGTATCTGGCCAGACCCTGATTGAGGACAACCAGGGCATCGGCAAACTTGGAGGCGCGCCAGTGCAGGTTGCCCAGTTCAAGGTAGAGCTCCGGCGTGGGTGCGAGGGCGATGGCCTGCTCAAGCGCCTGGGCTGCCTGGTCTTTTTTGTCTTCCTGTAGCAGTTCTCGGTAGGCCAGATAGGAATAGATGGCCTCGGCTTCGGCAGAGGCCGGCACTGGCGTGGGCGGCATGGGCAAAGGCGTCGATGCCGCCTGATGGGTGCACCCCAGGGAAGCCGCTAGGGCGGCGGGAAGAAGGAGCCGTTGGACAAGCTTTCTGATCATGCAGTGATGTGTCCGGAGCAGTCATTTTTTCTACAAAATGCCTGGATTATTTGGTAAATTTTTTTTCCCATGTCGAGGCCCAACTCTATGAATTCCGGACCGTAAATTTTTCCGGCGGAAGTGCGGAACGTGTTCTGGATGGAAGCCACGACCTCAAGCCCGGCAGGAAATTTATCCAGAATCTGTTCGAGGGTCCACTCCTGATAATTGCATATTTCCCACAGGGTGGTGATGAAATTGTCGGGTCCCCATCGAAATTTGTCTGCGTCATAGAGCGCGTCGGCCAGGACCTGCGTCCCGTGGTGGGCAAATTCGGCCGGAGGCGAGAAGGCTTCGTGGCAGCGCACCGCGTCGGCGATCATCTGCTTTTCCTCGTCCGTGAGGGGATAGTCCCGGAGGATCAGCAGCGCAAGGTCGGCGCCGCGCGTGGCGTGATCGCCTTCGAGGCGGCAGGTGTCATGCAACAGGCCCGCGAGCATGGCCAGAAGACTCAGCCGCCGCGCCTGCTCCAGCCCCAGCGCCTCTGCCTCGCCAAGGATCAGCGCGCTGCATTCGATGGCGACTTTTTTCGAATGGTCGATGCCGTGTCCGAATTCGTCGTTCAGAAAGGGCAGCACGTCCTCGCGGCACCGCAGGACCATGGGGTGCGAAAAGAAGGTGTCCCGGGCGGAGGCGAGCTCCGCGCTCATGGCCGTATAAAAGCTGGGCAGGGCGTCAGGGGTGACGGCTGCACTTTCCTGTTTGATGCGAAGGAGAGTTTCATTCTTCATGTTCAATCCATTCTGCGGAGAAATCTTGGATGGTGCTCGACATCTGGGCCTTTATCTTTTGCAGCAGGCGGGCTTCGATCTGACGTACCCGCTCGCGGGTGATCCCGTACTTGTCGCCGATTTCACGCAGGGTGATGGGCGAATCGGCCAGAAGACGCTGCTCAAGGATGTCGAGTTCCTTTTCGTTCAGGCCGTCCCGTATGGCATCAATATTGTCATGGATGAGCACACTGATCTCGTCGGCGGCCATCTGCTCCTCGATTCCGGCTTCAAGGGCCGGTATGAAGTCCATGGGCGTGAAGCTCGAATCGTCCCCGATCTTCATGTCCAGGGACACGTCGTGCTGACCCAGGCGCTGTCCCATCTCCACGATGTCGGCTTCGGAGACCTGCAGATTCTTGGAGAGGGTCGATGTGCTCGGGTCAAAACCCTGGGCCTGCAGGCGCTGGCGCTCCTTGCCCAGGTTGTAGAAGAGTTTGCGCTGGGCCTGGGTGGTCCCGATCTTGACCATGCGCCAGTTGTCCATGATGAATTTCAGGATGTAGGCCTTGATCCAGAACGAGGCATAATAGGAAAATTTGATGCCCTTGTCCGGGTCGAATTTCTGGACCGCCTTCATGAGGCCCACGTTGCCTTCCTGGATCAGGTCGAGCACATTCTTCATCCATCGCCGCTGGAAGTCCATGGCTATCTTGACCACCAGCCGCAGATTGGAGGTGATGAGGATAAAGGCCGCCTGCTCTTCCTTTTCATCCCGGTAGCGCCGGGCCAGGTCGAATTCTTCGTCCTGTTCCAGCGGTTTGAACTTCTTTATTTCCTGAAGGTAGATGTGCAGCGGGTCCAGGGTCGCGACTTCCCGTTTGGGTACGGTGGCCAGGACCAGCGGGGCGATTTCGTCGATATCGACAGTGTCGATCTTGTCGGAATCGTCGATATCATCGTCGTCGAATTCTTCGGTATCCTCTGACAAGGGTGTTTCGAGCTCTTCATCCAGAGCATTGTCTTCGGGTCTTTTATTGGGATTCATGATGGTGCGTGAATGGAGGTGGTTCTTGGGCATCACGTGCTGCAATGGTGAAAAAAATGTGCCCGGGGCTGTTCCGCGAGAAGCTCTCTGGAGAAGCTATCCGTTATTTCGGAGTTTTCCATCATAGAGTTTTTGTTTGTCCTTTTCAATGATTTTCAGTAGGGCCCTTCGTTCACCGGAGTGTGAATTTTTGAACTACGTGAGGTGTTGAAATGCGCGATTTTCGCCAGGCACTCAAGGGCGGAAACGTTCTTATTTTTGACGGGGGCATGGGTAGCCTGCTCCAGCGTCGCGGCCTTCAGGCCGGACAGTCCCCCGAGGAATTCGGTATGGCGCGACCGGATGTTGTCGCGGCGATCCATGCCGAATATGCCCGTTCCGGGGCGCATGTGGTCACCACCAACACGTTTGGAGCGACCCGCTACAAGCTTCCACACGGCCTGGACGTGTTCGAAGTCAATGAGACCATGACCCGCGCCGCGCGTCAAGCCGTGGGTGACGCGGTTTTCGTGGCCGGCAGCGTCGGGCCCACGGGCAAGATGATCGAGCCCTTGGGCGACATCTCCTTTCGCGGGCTGGTGGACGTCTTCAAGGAGCAGATTCGTGGCCTGGCGGCAGGCGGCGCGGACCTGATCCTGGGCGAGACCCATTTCGATCTGGCCGAGGCCAGGGCGGTGGTCGTGGCCGCGCGCGAAGTCTGCGATCTGCCCGTGGGCATCAGCATGACCTTCGAGGGCGGAGTCAGCCTGACCGGAACCACCCCGGAAATCTTTGCCCAGACCATGGAAAACATGGGCGTGGACCTCATCGCCTCCAATTGCAGCGCCGGACCAGAGCAGCTGATCGAGGTCGCCAGGGCCATGCTGCGCGTAAGCCGGACTCCGGTGCTCATCGAGCCCAACGCGGGCCTGCCCGAACTGGTGGATGGGGCCACGGTTTTTCGCCTGCCCCCGGATCCTTTCGCGGCCACGGTCTCGACCCTTGTGGAAGTGGGCGTTTCCTGCCTCGGCGGGTGTTGCGGCACCACGCCTGAGCACATCCAGGCCCTGAACGCGCTTTGCACCGGCAAGAGCGTGTCGCGTCCCGAGATTTCCGATCCTCCCTGCCTGATCGTCACCTCCCGTTCCCGGGCGGTGGAGTTCGGGTTTGATCGTCCCTGCCGCATCATCGGAGAGCGGATCAACCCCACGGGCAAGGCCGAGCTCGCGGCCGAGCTGCAACGCCTTGAGACCCGTCGCCTCATGGTCTACGCCGAGGAGCAGGTCGAGCGCGGAGCCGATCTTCTGGACGTCAACGTGGGCGCACCCATGGTCGAGGAGGCGCGCATGCTGCCTTTGGCCGTGCGCACCCTGACCAGCGCCCACTCCATCCCCCTGTGCCTGGACTCCAGCGACATATCGGCGATCCGGGCGGGCCTTGAGGCCTATCCGGGTTCGGCGCTGGTCAATTCCATCAGCGGCGAGGAAGAGCGGATGGATATCCTTGGCCCGCTCTGTCGCGACTACGGCGCGCCGTTCATCCTGCTGCCGCTCAAAGGCCGCAAGCTGCCCGTCACGGCGGCCGAGAGGCTGGCCATCATTGAGGAACTATTGATCAAGGCCGAAAGCCTGCGCATCCCGAGGCGCCTCATCCTGGTCGATGCCCTGGCCCTGACCGTATCCTCCAAGCCCGAGGCGGCCAAGGCCTGCCTCGATGTCATCCGGCACTGCCGTGAGCGCTGGGGCCTGGGTTCGACCATGGGCCTGTCCAACATCTCATTTGGCCTGCCTGCGCGGGATCTGATCAACTCGACCTTCCTGGCCATGGCCATGGGCGTCGGCATGACCTCGTTCATCGCCAACCCCAACGCCGTGCGCCTGCGCGAGAATCTGGCGGCGGCGGAGGTGCTCCTTGGCCGGGACCGCCAGGCTGCGGGCTTCATCGCCTCCTATGCCGGATGGAATCCTGGAAATCCGGTGGCCGCGGCCGTTTCCGGACCGGCCGAAGAGGAAGGCAGCCCTGTCGCGCTGGCGGTGATCAAGGGCCAGAAGGATCGCATCGTCGAGATGCTGCGCGAGCGCATCGCGGCGGGCGAGGATCCGTTTGTCCTTGTCGACGGAGAGATGATTCCGGCCATTGCCAAGGTGGGGGAAAAGTACGAGAAGAAAGAGTATTTTCTGCCGCAACTCCTGCTCTGCGCCGAAACCATGCAGATCGGCTTCGAGTCCATCAAGCATCTGCTCGTGCGCGAGGGGCAGGAGGTCAAGGCCACCATTGTCATGGCCACGGTGGAGGGCGACATTCACGACATCGGCAAGAATATCGTCTGCCTGATGCTCAGGAATTTCGGCTACAATGTCGTCGATCTGGGCAAGGATGTTGCGGCCGTGGACATCGTCGCGGCGGCAGTGGCCCACAAGGCCTCGGTCATCGGCCTGTCCGCGCTCATGACCACGACCATGGTCCGCATGGAGGATACCGTGCGCCTGGTCCGCGAGCAGGGCCTTCCCTGCCGGGTCATGGTCGGTGGCGCGGTGGTCAGCCAGTCCTATGCGGACCTGATCGGCGCCGACGGCTATGCCGACGACGCGGTGGCGGCGGTGCGCGTGGCCACCCGGTTGTGCGCCGAGGTCCGGTCGGCCTGATCTTTCAAGGAATCACGCGGGAGCAAGCATGGAAAAATATATACTCAGAAAGGCGACAATCGCCGATGTCAAAGCCATTCACCGGCTACTCATGGATTGCGCCACCAAACGGTTGCTTCTGCCCCGATCCTTCGGTGAACTCTATTCCCACCTGAGGGATTTCATCGTGGCCGAGGATGAAAAGTCCGGAACCGTGGTCGGCTGCTGCGCCTTGACCATCACCTGGGAAGCCTTGGCCGAAGTCCGGTCGCTGGTGGTTGCCGAGAGCGCCCAGGGCCAGGGCCTGGGGCGCAGGCTGGTGGAGTTTTGCGTCAGCGACGCCGTGACCTTTGGTGTTTACAAGGTATTCGCCTTGACCTATCAGGTCCCCTTTTTTCAGAAACTGGGTTTTTCGGAAGTGAGCAAGGACATCCTGCCGCAGAAGGTGTGGGCCGATTGTCTCAAATGCCCCCAGTTTCCCGAATGTGACGAAGTGGCCATGATGATTGAATTGTAAGTTTGACATATCGGTTCTCCGGGAGAATTCATGAAATTTGTACAGCTTTTCGACCGTTCGCAAATTGAAGCACGGGCCCAGGAATTGGGTCGGGAAATATCCAGCCATTATGGCGACGAGCCCTTGGTTTGCGTATGCGTGCTTAAAGGCGCCTACGCATTTTTTACTGATCTGATGCGTAATTTGAGCATCCATCCAAGCATGGATTTTGTTCGTCTTTCCAGTTATGCGGATCAGACTTCACGCAAATCGAAGATGGTTTTCTCCAAGGACAAGGAAATCGATATCAGGGACAAGCATGTGCTCGTGGTCGAGGATATCGTCGATACGGGCCATTCCATGGGCTTTCTGACCAAGGTTCTCGAGGCGCGTGGTCCCAAATCCATCAAGATCGCGGCCATGATCGACAAGAGAGAGCGCCGCGAGGTTGATGTGAATGTGGATTTTGTGGGTTTCCCACTGGATAAGGGATACATCGTCGGCTATGGACTTGACTACGCCGAGCAATACAGAGAACTTGACGGTATATACGATCTCAAATTCTCGGAAGCATAGACCCCTGCCTCCAGACTGAACTTTTTCAAGGAAAGGCCATGCTCGTTCAATGCCCTGAGTGCACCACCAAATACAATCTGGATGAAAGCAAGATCGGACACGACGGCAGCAAGGTCCGTTGTACGCGTTGCAAGAACGTGTTCACCGTGTTCCGCCCCATCTCCGAGGATGTCGTGACGCCGGAGGTTCCCGAACCAGCCTCCGCGGCCGGCGCATTCGAGGACGATTCTTTTGATGACGATCTGGCGTCGGCTTTCGAGGATAAAAAAGGTGCTCCCCCGGCCTCAAAGGATTCCTTCGAGGAAGAGTTCGCGGCCATGTTCGAGGATGTGAAGCCTGCGGCCGCCCCCAGGAAGTCTGCCGATGCCGACGCTTTTGAAGATGATCTGGCGGCCATGCTGGATGGGAAAAAGTCTCGGCCCGCGCCGAAATCCGCCGCAAACGAGTCCTTTGAAGACGACCTGACGGCCATGCTGGAAGAAAAAAGCACCAAGGCCGGATCGAAGTCCTCGGCGGATCAGGAAATGCTGGCCGATCTTCAGGGCGCCTTTCAGCAGCCTTTGACCGATCAGCTCGATCACGATTTGCGATCCGCCGACAGTTCTGCCCGCAAGTCCCGAAAATCCGGGGCCGCAGGCCTGATCATCGGCCTTGTTGTCCTGCTTCTGGCCTGCGGCCTGGGCGGAGTCTATTTCTTCCAGCCGGGCCTGCTCGGGCTTGCGCCCTCGGTTCCGGACGCTCCCGCGACCCAGGAAACCGTCGCGCGTGAAGGTGCGGCCCAGATCGCCTTGGAGAACGTGCGCCAGTACTTTGTCCCCAACGAAAAGGAAGGCCAGCTTTTCATCATTGAAGGCAAGGCCGTGAATCGTTTTCCCGAGGCGCGTGAGCTCATTCGCATCAAGGCCTCCCTCTTCGACAGACAGGGATCCGAGGTCGCCACCCAGGAATTCATGTGCGGCAATGTCGTTTCCCTGTACCAGCTTCAGGTTTCGACCCGGGCGGACATCGAGACGGCCCTTACCGCCAAGGTCGGCATTCTGACCAACAACACCAATATCCAGCCCGGCGCGTCCGTGCCGTTCATGGCCGTGTTTTTCCAGACCCCGGACTCTGTCGAGGAATTCGGGCTGGAAGTGATTCAATCCAGCGTCCCGCAGCAATAGCACAACTTTTGACCCACGAAAGGCAGGCGCAAGTCTGCCTTTTTTATTCCCTCATGAAAACAAAGAGCGCTTATGTGTGTACGGCCTGCAAGGCTGTCAGTCCCCGCTGGCAGGGGCAGTGTCCCAAATGTCTGGCCTGGAACACCCTGGAGCCGGCAATACGACAGTCCGGTTCGGCCATGGACATGCCCCTGAACCGTCCCGTCGATCTGCGTGAGCTGCCGACACTCCTCGAAGACCGTGTCAGCTCTCAGCTGTCCGGGCTTGACGGAATTCTCGGCAGCGGGTTCGTGCCCGGAGGCGTCATCCTGCTCGGCGGGGAGCCGGGCATCGGCAAGTCCACGCTGCTCTTGCAGGTGGGCGCGTCCATGGAGCGCTCCGGCAAGGGCGTCATCTATGTTTCCGGCGAGGAGTCCCTGTCCCAGATCCGCGGCCGAGCCGAACGCCTGGGCATGCTCGGAGACAGGCTGACCGCTCTTGCCACCAACCAGGTCGACGATATCCTGGCCTGCATGGAGGACGCCCCGGCGCTCATTGTCGTGGACTCGGTGCAGACCATGATTTCATCCAGGGTCGAAGGCCTGCCTGGTTCCGTCAGCCAGGTCCGGGCAGTGGCCACGGCCCTGACCGAGCGGGCCAAGCAGACCGGGGTCACGGTCATCCTGGTCGGGCACGTGACCAAGGACGGCCAGATCGCCGGCCCCAAGCTGCTGGAGCACATGGTCGACACGGTGCTGTACCTCGAAGGCGACAAGGAGCACCTTTTCCGCATCCTGCGCGTGGTCAAGAACCGTTTTGGTCCGTCCAACGAGATCCTGCTTTTCGAGATGCGGGAAAAGGGCATGAGCGTCATCGAGGACCCCTCTACCTTCTTCCTGCAGGCCCGGGACACGGCGCTCTCCGGCACGGCACTGGTCATGTCCATGGAGTCCCAGCGGCCCTTTGTGGTCGAGGTGCAGGCGCTGGTCACGCGCACCTTCCTGGCCTTTCCCCGGCGTACGGCCCTGGGCTTTGACGCCAACCGCCTGCATCTTCTGATCGCGGTCATGGAGAAGCGCCTGCAAATCAGTCTGGGGCAGGTCGATGTCTACGCCAAGGTCGGCGGGGGGCTGCGCATGAAGGACCCTGGCCTTGATCTGGGCATTGTCGCGGCCATTTTGTCGTCTTTTTATGACCGCTCCCTGCCCGAGGGCGCGGTGTTCTGGGGCGAGGTGGATTTGAACGGCCAGATCAGGCCGGTCACGGGGCATGATGTAAGGCTGCGCCAGGCCGCGAACCTGGGCTATGCGCCCATGGTCCACCCCAAGACCGGAGCCAGGGGGAAGGGATGGTCGCGGCTCGGGGATGTGCAGAGGATGCTGTTCGGGCAGACTGGGAAGGAGTGAGGATTTGATGCGTTAACGGATCGAGGAGTGGCGGTCGCGGTGCCGGCTCAGCCGGACGGGGGCCTCCGAAACTCCTTCGTGGGCCTCGTAATGCCGAATCGTTGCGTGCCGGGTCGGGAAGTCGGGATGAGACGAGCGGCAACGGTTCGGCAAACGATGCCTGACTCAGTCAGACAGTCGGCGCCCCCCGTCCGGCTGAGCCGGCAACGCGCGGATCGGGATTTGGCATTCTTTCATCTCGTCCAATCCTTTGCGTCCTTGGATTTGGGCTTGCTGCGCGAGGCTTTGAGCTTGCGGGTCCACAGGGACAGACGTTCCTCGTGGCCGCTGGTTTTGGCCTGGTAGAAAATGCGTCCCTTGAGTTCAGGGGGCAGGTAATCCTGTTCGACCCATGCCTCTGGGTAGGCGTGGGGATATTTGTAGCCCTGGCCGTAGCCCCACTCCTTTTGCAGGCTTGTGGAGGCGTTGCGCAAATGCAGCGGCACGGGCCTTGCGCCATTGGTCCGGACTTCCTTCATGGCCGCGAGATACCCTGCGTAGGCCGAGTTGCTTTTGGGCGCCAGGGCCAAATACACGGTCGCTTCGGCCATTGGAATCCAGCCCTCGGGCATGCCGATGCGTTCCACCGCCTGTTCACATGATACGGCCAAGGGCAGGGCCATGGGGTCGCCCAGGCCGACATCCTCGGCTGCCGAGAGAATCAGCCTGCGGCAGATGAAACGCGGGTCCTCGCCCGTCTCCACCAGACAAGCCAGATAATACAGGGCCGCATCCGGGTCCGAGCCCCTGATGGATTTGATCAGCGCCGACGCCAGTTCGTAATGCGAATCACCTTCCCGGTCTCCGCGCAGCACGATCTCCGGCAATCGGGTCTTGAGCTGGTCAGGTTCCAGGTCCTTTTCCTCAAGCCCCGCCGCGAACTCCACCAGATTGAGCATGGTGCGCGCATCCCCGCCCGAGAGGGTGGCCAGAAGCTCCAGGCTTTTTTCCGGGATGCGAGGGCCCAGCTTCTCCATGCCCCGTTTGCCTACATCCACCAGTTCGGCCATGCCGAGCGAGCGCAGACGCAATACGTGCAGCCGTGAAAGAAGCTGCCGTGTGACGCTGAAGGACGGGTTTTCCGTGGTCGTGGCAATGAGCGTCAGTTCACCCGTCTCAAGGAGCGGCAGGAAGAAATCCTGCTGGGCCTTGGAATAGCGGTGCAGTTCGTCCAGGATGAGGATTTCCTTGTCCTGAATCTGTTTGCGCAGGGCGGTTATGCCCACTTCGGGCGCGCTGACCCGCACGAAGGGCTTGCCCGCATGTCTGGCCAAAAGAAGGGCCACCGTGGATTTGCCGCAACCGGGAGGACCGAAGAGCAGAAGGCTCGGCAGGTCCTTGGACTGCATCAGGGTGCGCAGGCGCTGGCGAAAATGGCTTTGCCCGATGAAGTCGTCGAGGGACTCCGGGCGCAGGGATTCGGCGAGAGGTCGTTTTTGGGACACGATGATAATTCCGGCTAAATGCTTGTGGCCTGTTCCAGACACCCAAGAAGGGCCAGGGCTTCGGGTCCGTGGGCGGTGATCTCCACGGTCCTGGTCTCTCCCTCGGCCGTCCAGGACATGTCGATATGGGAGTCGGGCATGCAGTCCGCAGGGAGGTATTCGGCCCATTCCAGCAGGCAGAAATGGTCCGGGGCGAAGAGGGTTTCTTCCAGATCGGGATCAAAGTCCCGGCCCTCGGTGCGGTAAAGGTCGAAATGCCCCACGGGCGGCGTCGTGGGGTAGAGGTTCAGGATGTTGAAGCTGGGGCTGCTGACCTCGGCGTTCTCGCTTCCAGGCAGGGCCTGGACCAGCTCGCGGATGAAAGTCGTCTTTCCGGCCCCGAGCTGTCCGCGCAGGAGCACGGGGGGCAGGGCCGGACTGTCGGCGATGCATTCCGCGAAGGCCCGAGCCAGGGCTGCCGTGGCCTCCAGAGAGGTCAGAACAAGGATCATGAACGCGGGATCAGGGTTTTGAGGACGTCCTTCTTGCCGACAATGCCCAGCAGCTTGCCGTTGTCCGCGACAGGCAGGGTGTGGAATTTCTTGTCGACCATGAGGGCCGCGATTTCGTCGATGGTCATGTCCGGGGCGATGGTGACCACTTTGGTGCTCATGGCGTCGGAAACCTTGGAAGCGGCAATGCGTTTGACCTCCGCTTCGAGCAGCGCCGAGGAGGACAGGGGCACGAAGCCGTCCAGCAGGGTGAAAAGAGAGGGGATGGGCAGGCTTTTCTGCATGCGGACCAGATCGCTCTGGCACAGAATGCCGACCAGATGACCGCTTTCATCGACCACGGGGAGTCCGTTGACGCCCTTGTCGAGCAGGATCTTCACGGCTTCGGTTATGTCTGCATCGGGGCTGATGGTGATGACCTCGGCGGTCATGATATCTTGAGCTGTACGCATTTTTTCCACTCCTTCAGGGCGGTTGGCAGGTGATCGGCGATTTCCATGGGGGTGTTGCCCCGGTACGGGAAATCATTGGCGAGCTGAGTGCCCGCATATCCATGCCAGTACACGCCGATCCGGGCGGCGGTCAATGGCGGGTGCCCCTGGGCCACGAGGCTGCCGATGATCCCGGAGAGCACGTCGCCCGATCCGGCAATGGCCAGATTCGGGGCGCAGAACGGCGAGATGGCGATGGGATCTTCGTGTCCGGCGACGATTGTCGCCGCGCCCTTCAGGACCAGGTTGACGCGGTGTCCGAAAGAAAATTCCCTTGCGTAGCGGGCTCTGGCCAGATTGATGGCCCCGGCCGTGACGCCGAAAAAATTGGCCATCTCACCGGGATGCGGGGTCAGCACGGCGTCCTGCCCGACCAGGGCTAAAAGGTCGGGGCGCTGGGCCAGGAGAAAGAGGGCGTCGGCGTCGTAGAGGGTTTTGGCGTGCGGATTGGCCAGATAGCGTTCCAGGAATGCCATGGCTCCGTCACTGCGTCCAAAACCGGGTCCGAAGACCACGGCCGAGAAGCGCGAAAGGTGCGGCTGCAGGGAATCGAAACACTCGGAGCTCCATTGGTCCGAATTGCCAAGGCCCAGGGTCATGACTTCGGGGAAGCTGCCGTAGGCCGGGGTCAGGGCCTTGGGGCAGGCGATGCTGACCAGCCCCGCGCCGGAGCGGAAGGCCGCGCGGGCCGCAAGCATGGGCGCGCCGGTCAGTCCGGGGGAGCCGCCCAGGACCAGGATGTGTCCCGCCTCTCCCTTGTGCATGGTCGAGCCGGGTTCGGGCAGCAGGTTGGCAAGATCCGGCCCCAGGGCGATGTGGGCTGTGGGGTGTCGGTCCTTGATGTGCCGGGGAATGCCGATCTTGGACGTGACCAGCTTGCCCACATGGGCTTTGGCGGGAGGCAGGAAAAGCCCGAGCTTGGCCTCCTCGAAGGTCACGGTCATGTCGGCCTCGACCGCGATCGGCATGGGCTGGCCCGTGGTGCCGTTCAGCCCGGAGGGGATGTCCAGGGACAGGACATGGGAATGCATGCCCAGTTTGTTGATGGATTTGATCCAGCCCTGCATGTTGGGGCGCAGCGGACCCTCGAAGCCGGTTCCGAGCAGGCCGTCCACGACAATGTCGATCCTCGGCACCAGGTCCATTTCGTATTCGGGCAGGTAGGAGCAGGGGATGCCCATGTCCATGGCCAGTTTCAGGTGGTAGGCGGAGTCATGGGTGTACTGCGCGAGGTGCTTGGCGTGCAGGATGAGCACAGTCGCTCCGAGATTGACCAGATGCCTGGCCAGGGCGAAGGCGTCACCGCCGTTGTTGCCGGGACCGGCAAAAACCATGACCGATGCGTCACGCAAGGGCCCGAATTCTTTTTTGAGGGCGTAAAGAGCGGCCCTGCTGGCGTTTTCCATCAGGATTTGTCCGGAAAGTCCGAATTCATCGATGGTCAGTCTGTCCCAACGGGACATTTCCTCGGGAGTGGGCAAAAGGGTAACCATTTGATCTCCTTCGTGTGAGGTCGTCGTCGCTGCCTTCAAAAGTGGAAGGCGAGGCCCGGTTGTGGCCTTATGTATATGAGAGGGCTCTGTGCCATTATTTTTTGTCACGCGCCACCCATGTCCTTTTCCTCACGATCTTGCGTCGAGACCATGCCGATTTCGGGAAAATTGTCCTTGACTCGGCACTCTATCTTCTCCAAAAAAAAGGGCTTGCTGGGAAGTGTCGCCATGTCCGCGCCCCGGCTGAATTATTTGTCCGGAGGGGTCATGACGGATTCGGCGGCGCAGAGCCAGGCATTGCCGGTTGTTCAATTGCGAAACGTGGCAAAGAGTTACGACGGACACCACGCCTTGACGGACGTGTCCCTCGACGTGCAGCGCGGCGAGTTTCTGACCATTCTTGGGCCTTCGGGTTGCGGCAAGACGACCATCCTGCGCCTCGTGGCCGGCTTTGAGAGCGCCACCGCCGGAGTCATCTCCATTGACGGCAAGATCGTGACCGACCTTCCTCCGGAGCGGCGCAACGTCAATACGGTCTTTCAGAGTTACGCTCTTTTTCCGCACATGAACGTGTTCGACAACGTGGCCTTCGGGCTGCGCATGAAGAAGCGCCCTGCCGCCGAAATCGCCATCGAAGTGCGCGAAACCCTGCGTCTGGTCCAGTTAGAGGGCTTCGAGACTCGCATGGTCGGCAAGCTCTCCGGCGGTCAGCAGCAGCGCGTGGCCATCGCCCGGGCCATCATCAACCGGCCGCTTGTCCTGCTTCTGGACGAACCTCTCTCCGCTCTCGATTACCGGCTGCGCAAGCAGATGCAACTCGATCTCAAACACCTGCAACGCAAGCTCGGCATCACCTTCGTCCTGGTCACCCACGATCAGGAGGAGGCATTTTCCATGTCCGATCGCGTCGTGGTCATGAACAACGGCCACATCGAGCAGATCGGAACCCCGGTCAGCGTTTACGAGGAGCCCCGCAATCTCTACGTGGCCCGCTTCGTGGGCGAGATCAACATCATCAATGCCGAGGTGGTTGAGCTTGGCGAGGGGCGCGCCAGGGTGAGGGCGCAGGGGCTGGACGTGTTCATGCGCACCAGCCACGCCTTCCACCCGGGCGAAAAGGTGCACATCCTGCTGCGCCCGGAGGATCTGCGGGTCGAGACCCTGAAGGACCTGGCCGAGGACCCGGAACTGGAGGGTGTCTTCTCCCGCGATCGTTTCCTGGTGGGCACGGTGGAGGAGACCATCTACAAGGGCGCGACCTACGATGTCGTGGTCAGGCTGGATGCCGGAGGCATCGTCACGGCCACGGAATTTTTCAACGAGGACGACGAGACCGTCTATTTCAAGGCCTCGGATCGGGTGGCCGTGAGCTGGGTCGAAGGCTGGGAAGTGGTGCTGCCGTATGAAAAATGACGGCTTCTTCAAGCTTACCGTCATAGTTGGCGTCATCTCCTGGATGGCGATTTTCGCCTTTGTGCCCAATGTCCTGGTATTTTTGGCCAGTTTCAGCTCCACCTCGTCCGCGAATTTCATCGAGCCCGGCTTTTCCCTGAACAATTACGCCCGGCTGATGGACACGACACATCTCGACATTCTGCTGTCATCCCTGCGGCTTTCTGGGCTGGTCACGGTCATCTGCCTGGTCACGGCCTATCCCTTCGCCGCCATCCTGGCCCGGACCCGCAAGCCGCTGCGCAACACGTTGCTCCTGCTGGTGGTCATCCCCTTCTGGACGAATTCCCTGGTGCGCACCTACGCCATGACCGCCATGCTCAACTCCAGCGGCATCGTGAACAACGTACTGCTGTTTCTGGGCGTCATCGATGCGCCCCTGGCCATGATGTACACCCCCGGCGCCGTGGTCCTGGGCCTTGTGTACACGCTGCTGCCGTTCATGATCCTGCCCCTGTACGCCGCCCTTGAGCGCCTGGACCGCCGTTATCTCGAAGCGGCCCGGGACTTGGGCGCGAGCCCCTGGCGGGCGTTCTGGAAAGTGGTCGTGCCCCTGACCATGCCCGGCATTGTCTCCGGTTGCATGCTGGTCTTCCTGCCGGGCATCGGCATGTTCTACGTGTCCGACGTGCTTGGCGGGGCCAAGGCCATGCTGCTTGGCAACTTCATCCGCGACCAGTTCCTGACCACCCGCGACTGGCCTCTGGGCGCGGCGGCCAGCGTGACCCTGACCGTGCTCATGGGGCTCATGCTGCTCCTGTACTGGAAAAGCGCCGCCCGGCTGGGCAGGAAGGAGGCATGATGCGGAAATTGCGCATTCTCTACGCCACGCTGGTCTTTTTTTTCCTGTATTTGCCGCTTGGCGTCATGATCGCCTATTCCTTCAACTCGTCCCGGTTTTCCATGGCCTGGAAGGGCCTGACCCTGGACTGGTACGTCAAGCTCTTCAGCAACACCGCGCTCATGCAGGCGGCCCTGCACTCGCTTTTCATAGCGGCTCTGGCGGCGACATGCTCCAGCATCCTGGGCACGCTCATAGCCATGGCGTTGCAGCGCTGGCGCTTTCCGTCGCGCAAGGTCATCCGCACCTCGCTTTTTGTCATGATGATGTCTCCGGACATCGTCATCGGCATTTCGCTTCTGGTGCTCTTCATGGCCCTGTCCCTGCCCCTGGGCTTCTGGACCCTGCTCATGGCCCACGTCACCCTGTGCGTGCCCTTTGTCGGCATCACGGTTTACGGCAGGCTCCAGGGGTTCGACCCGCATGTGGTGGAGGCCGCGCGCGATCTCGGAGCGGGGGAGTACGAGGTCTTTCGACACGTGGTCCTGCCCATGGTCTTTCCCGCCGTTCTGGCCGGGTGGTTTTTGAGCTTCACCCTGTCCATCGACGACGTCATCATCAGTTTCTTCACCACCGGACCCACGTTCGAGGTACTGCCCTTGCGCATCTATTCCATGGTCCGACTGGGGCTCAAGCCCGAGGTCAACGCCCTGTGCGCGATCATGATTCTTATAACCGCTGTGGCGGTCTTCGCGTCCCAGCGCTTTTTGAAGGAGAAATCATGAAAAGATTGGTATTGACGGTCCTGTGCCTCATGCTGGCCACCCAGGTTCTTGCGGCATCCAAGGAACTCTATGTCTACAATTGGTCCGAATACATGCCGGACAGCGTGCTTGAGGATTTTACGAAGGAGACCGGAGTCAAGGTCATCATGTCGACCTATGACAGCAACGAGGCCCTGTACGCAAAGATACGGATGGTCGAGGCCAAGGGGTACGATATTATTGTGCCGTCCACCGATTTCGTGGCGCGCATGCACAAGGAAGGCCTGCTCATGAAGCTGGACAAGTCCAAGCTGAGCAATCTTGGCAACCTCAATCCAAAGCTGATGAATCAGTCCTTCGATCCGGACAACAACTACAGCGTGCCCTACATGTGGGGATCGACGGCCATCGCCGTGAACACCAAGGATCCGGCCGCGGCCTCGGTGACGTCGTTCGCCGACCTGTGGAAGCCTGAGCTGGCAGGAAAGATTCTTTTGCCCAACGACATGCGCGGCGTGCTCGGCATGGGCCTCAAGCGCCTGGGCTATTCCCTCAACGAGACCGATCCGGCCAAGGTCGCCGAGGCCTGCGAGCTTCTGCAGCCGCTCATGTCCAGCGTGCGCGTCTTTGATTCCGATTCGCCCAAGCAGGCCATGCTCAACAACGAGGTGCAGGCGGCGGTGCTCTGGAACGGCGAGGCGTACATCGCCACCGGCGAAAATCCGGATATCCGCTACATCTATCCGACAGAAGGCTACAGCCTCTGGATCGACAATCTCTGCATCCCCAAGAACGCGGGCAACGCGGACAACGCCCATCTCTTCATCGACTACCTGTTGCGTCCCGAAGTGGCGGCGTTCATTTGCCAGGAGATGGGATATTCCACCCCGAACCTTGCGGCCCAGGCGATCCTTCCCGAGGACGTGCGCGGCAACGCCATCGTCTATCCCGGGGCCGAAGACATGGCCCGGGGCGAATTCGAGACCGATCTCGGACCCGCCGTGAAGGCCTACGAGGAATGCTGGATGCGGCTCAAGACCAGGTAGCGACAAAGGTTCGGATGAATGTTCGCGGCGCGTCCCGGTGGGGCGCGCCTTTTTTTGTCTTGTCGTTTCCATCGATCGCGTTTCAAAGCGGCTTTTCGCAGGTTTGGCGTTGGAATTCGTGTCTGGTCATGGTAACAGGCTTGGCGAATGCACCAACGCGGCGAAGCTTCTTTGCCGGACTGGAATTTAATCTGGGGGTGACCATGGATTCCGAATTGCGCAAGCGTCTGGATGACTTTTTCGATGTGGGTTTCGGCAAGACCACCGGCATCGACACGGCTCTGGAGATCACCAAGATTTACGCCGGATCGGCCGCCGCCGATCCGGACAAGATTCCGGACCTCTTTGTACGGCTGGTTCAGCTTTTCGAGCCCCGGCTCGAAGTCCGCGACTAGCGTTGAATTGACAGCCCCGGGCAAGTCGGCCATGAACTCGGCTTTTGCGAACATTTTCGTGAGGCGGCAATGAGCTTTTGTGTCAAGGATATTCTGCGCATGCAGGTCGCGCCGGCATTGGGCTGCACCGAGCCCGTGGCCGTGGCCCTGGCTGCCGCCGCTGCCACGGCTGTTCTGCCCGGCAGACCCGAGCGGCTGGATTTGTGGGTCGATCCCAATATTTACAAGAACGGTCTGGCCGTCATCATTCCCGGCACGGGAGGTCTGAGCGGTCTGGATCTGGCCGGGGCGCTGGGCGTTTTCGGCGGGGACGCCGCGCTGGGCCTGGAAGTCCTCGAACCGCTAAACGACGAGTCCGTGCAGGCCGCCCGGACCCTGGTGCGTGACGGAAGGGTGACCCTCAACCTGCTGCATGAGCAGCGGGGGCTTTTCATCCGCGCCGAGGTTTTCGACGGCTCGCACGTGGCCGAGGCGGTCGTTCGCGACATGCACGACAACGTGGTCAGCGTGAGCCTTGACGGCACCCTGTTGCCTCGCGCCCAGACTTCCGGGAAAGTCGCCGCCTCAAGCGAGATGCCGCGTCTGGAGGCATGGATCAAGGGCCTCGCCCTGGAGGATCTGGTCCGCCTGCTCGACGATCTGGACGACGAGGACCGCGAATTTCTGATGGAAGGCGTGCGCACCAACGTGCGCCTTGCCGAGCATGGTCTGAAATTCGGGCCCGGCCTTGGCATAGGCAAGGCCCTGGACCGATTGGTCCGGCAGAAGCTCGTCTGCCGGGACATGATCCTGGCCGCGCGCATCCTGACCTCCGCCGCCTCCGATGCGCGCATGGGCGGAGTCAAGCTTCCGGCCATGAGTTCCGCCGGAAGCGGAAATCACGGTCTGACCGCCATTCTGCCCATCTGGGCCATCCGCGAATTCATCACCTGCGAGGAAAAGGACGTGCTTGAAGCCATGGCGCTCAGTCATCTGGTCACGGCCTACGTCAAGGCCCACACCGGACGGCTTTCCGCCGTCTGCGGCTGCTCCGTGGCGGCCGGGGCCGGAGCCAGCGCCGGGGTGGCCTATCTGCTGGGCGGCAATCTGGCGCATATCGCAGGGGCCATCAAGAACATCATCGAGGACCTGGCCGGAGTCATCTGCGACGGGGCCAAGGCCGGCTGCTCCCTGAAGCTGGCCACGGCCGCGGGAACGGCCGTACAGGCCGCACTTTTTTCGCTGCAAGGCGTCAATGTCATGGACACCGACGGCATCATCGGCGCTTCGCCCGAGCAGACCATGCAGAACATAGGCATGCTCAGCACCGAAGGCATGATCGAGACTGATCGGACCATTTTAAAAATAATGCTGGCCAAACGCTTCTCCGGATTCTGATACCGGACGCCGGCCAAAAGGAGTACATACCAATGAACATATGCATTGTCGGAACGGGGTACGTCGGACTGGTGTCCGCGGCCTGCTTCGCCGAGATGGGCAACGCGGTGACCTGCGTCGACATCAACCCCGACGTGATCGAGCGGCTCAAGAAGGGCGAGGTGCACATCTACGAGCCTGGCCTTGAGGCCATGGTCCGCCGCAATTTCCAGGAAGGCCGCCTGACCTTCACCACGGATCTGGCCGAAGGCCTGAAAGACAGCCTCTTCGTTTTCTGCTGCGTGGGCACCCCCGAAGGCGAGGACGGCACCGCCGATCTGCGCTACGTCCATCAGGTGGCCCGCGACGTGGGCCGTCAGATGAACGATTACAAGATCATCGTGGACAAATCGACCGTGCCCGTGGGCACCGCCGACAGCGTGCGCGCCACCGTGCAGGAGGAGCTGGACAAGCGCGGGCTCAATATCGAGTTCGACGTGGTTTCCAACCCCGAGTTTCTGAAGGAAGGCGACGCGGTCAACGACTTCCTGAAACCCGACCGCGTGGTCGTGGGCACCGATAACGTGCGCACGGCCGAGCTTCTGAAGAGCCTCTACGCCCCCTACGCCCGCAGTCGCGAGAAAATGATCATCATGGGCGTGCGCAGCGCTGAGATGACCAAGTACGCAGCCAACTGCATGCTGGCCACCAAGATCTCCTTCATCAACGAAATCGCCAACATCTGCGAGAAGGTCGGAGCCGACGTGCGCGACGTGCGCCACGGCATCGGGGCGGATCATCGCATCGGCTACCAGTTCATCTATCCGGGCGTCGGCTACGGCGGGTCCTGCTTCCCCAAGGACGTGAAGGCGCTCATCGGCACGGCCCAGGGCGTGGGCTACGAGCCGCAGCTCCTGAATGCCGTGGACGAGGTCAACGATCGCCAGAAGACCGTCATCGCGCGCAAGATCGAGACCTATTTCGCCGAGCAGGGCGGTGTGAAGGGCAAGACCTTGGCCTTGTGGGGTCTGGCCTTCAAGGCCAACACCGACGACATGCGCGAGGCCCCCTCCCTGGAGCTGATCCGGCACCTGACTGATCTTGGCATGCGCGTGCGCGCCTTCGATCCGGTGGCCGGTCCCAATGCACGCCGCATCCTTCAGGACAACCCGCTGGTGGAGATATGCGAGGATCAGTACGAGACGCTCAATGGCGCCGAGGCCCTGGCCGTGGTCACGGAATGGAACCAGTTCCGGAATCCCGAATTCGCCAGGATCAAGGCGGCCCTGGCCGCTCCCATCCTCTTTGACGGCCGCAACCTCTATTCGCCGGCGCTCCTTGCAGCCGAAGGGTTCGCCTATTTTTGCGTGGGCCGCTGAGGCTCCGGCGCAAAATCGCCTCTCATAACAAGCAAAGCCCCGGCCGGAACTCTCCGGTCGGGGCTTTGTCGTCTGCATGTGGATACGTCGTGACGCGGGGCTAGAGCACCTGCGCCACCGCCCCCGCGATCTGGTCCAGGTCGTCGATGAGGTGGAAGCCGGAGTCGGCCATGGCCTGGAGTTTGACCTCTATGCCGCCAGCCCCTTTTTCGAGGATGGCTCCGGCGTGGCCAAGGCGCTTGCCAGGAGGGGCCGTGCGCCCTGCGATGAAGCCGAAGACCGGGAGTTCGAAGCCGCTTTCCCGCATGTATTGCCCAAGCTCCTCCTCGGCCTTTCCGCCAATCTCGCCCAGGATGACCACGGCGCGTGTCTGCGGATCGTGGCGCACCAGTTTGCACAGGTCCGTGAAGGAGGTGCCCACGAAAGGATCGCCGCCGATGCCGACGCACACGGATTGTCCGATCCCCGCTTTGGTCAGCCGGTCCACGCATTCATAGGTCAGGGTGCCGCTGCGCGAGAAGACGGCCACCGGGCCGGGGGTGAAGATGTCGCCGGGCATGATGCCGATCTTGGTCTTGCCGGCCATGACCAGGCCGGGACAGTTGGGCCCGATGACTCGTGTCGGGCTGCCTTTCAGGCGCTCCAGGGCGCGCAGCATGTCGAGCTGGGGGATGCCGTCGGTGATGCAGACCACCCAGCCGATCCCCGCGGCAGCGGCCTCCAGCACCGCATCCGGAGCCATGGCTCCGGGCACGAAGATGATGGACGCGTCGATGCGCATGGCTTTTACGGCCTCGCGCACGGTGTCAAAGACCGGGACTCCAAGGACCTCGGTACCGCCCTTGCCGGGGGTCACTCCGGCCACGACCTTCGAACCGTATTCCTGCATCAGGCGGCAGTGCAGTTGCCCCTGCTTGCCGGTCAGGCCCTGGACCAGGATGCGGCAATCGTCGGGCAGGGGGAAGGGCGTGCTCGTCTGGCGCGGCCGGGCCGGGAGCAGGGGGGCCGTGGACGGGACGATCAGGGGCTTGTGCCGGGCTTCGGGCCTGTCGCCCTTGAGTTTTTCCAGGGCGGCGCGGGCCGAGGTCAGATCGGGGCACAGATGCAGTCCGTTCAGGGCTGCCTGGTTCAGGAGTTCCAGCCCCTGGACCGAGCCGTTGCCCGCGAAGCGGACCACGATTGGTTTGCGCGGCTCCTGCCCGTCCAGCGCTTCGAGCATGGACCGGGCTACCTTGTGGCAGGACAGGATTCCGCCGAAAATGTTGATGAAGACCATGCCCACGCGGGAGTCGTCAAAAAGGATGTCCAGGGCCGTGCGCATGGCTTCGCTGTCCGCGCCTCCGCCCAGATCCAGGAAATTGGCCGCCTCCAAGCCCGAGTAATTGAGGATGTCCATGCTGGCCATGGCCAGGCCCGCGCCGTTGACCATGAGCCCGACATAGCCGTCGAGTTTGTGGTAACTGAGGCCCGCCTCGCGGGACCTGTTTTCCTCGTCGCTTAAGTGCGCGGCCTCGAAAAAGCGGTTCAGGGAAGGATCGATGCCGATCCTGTGTCCGTCGATCTCGACCTTGCCGTCCAGGGCCAGAAGCCCTCCGTCCGTGGTGATGACCAGGGGGTTGATTTCGGCCAGGAGCAGACGATGGCGCAGGCAGCAATCGAAGAGGTTTGTGAGCAGGGCATGGAAGGGTTTGGAAAGTTCCTTGGGCAGGCCCAGGTGGAAAAAGATGTTGCGGATCTGAAAGGGGGCCAGTCCGGTGTCGGGGGCGGCGTGTTCGATCAGCAGGGTTTCCGGGGCGCAGGCCTCGATGTCCACCCCGCCGAAGCGTCCGGCGGTGATGACGAAAGAGCGGCTTTGACGGTCCAGGGTTATGGAGAGATACAGTTCGCGAGTGTACGCGGCCTTGGGTTCGATGCGCACCAGCTTGACTTTTTCGCCCTTGATGGCGAGCGTGAAGAGCTTGGTCAGTTCGCTTTCGGCCTGCTCAAGGGTATCCGCCATGCGGATGCCGCCGGCCTTGCCCCTGCCGCCGCTCAAGACCTGCGATTTAAGGACCCAGGGCAGCGCGAAAGGGGGGGCCGGTTCGTCTCCCGGCCCGAGAAGCGTCCCTCGGGGGACAGGAATGCCCGCCTCCTCGAAAAGTCGCTTGCTGTTGTGTTCATTGAGCTTCATGACTCTCTCCTCGCTTCAGCTGTTGTCAAATACCATGCCTTGGACTATCACCGCGAAATGACATTCGGGACGGGGCTTCCGGGTGGTGACTGCCCGGGCCTCGCGATTTTGTCTGTTGCATACCTGCCTTGGGTTGAAAATCAAGAAAAATTACGACAACACTCTTTTTTTATTCATGTAATCCGTCAAAAATGCAAAAATTAAGAATTTTAATCACCATCGGATTGGCCTTGACGTTGAATCTTTTTTCGGCGTCGGTGCTGCGGGCCGATTCCATCGCGCTTACGGATCTCGGGGTGGATAACGCCCAAGGCTCCGTCTCAGTGGGTTTCAGCGTCGTGATCAATGAAATAGCCCCCCTGATGGAGGCCTTGCAGAACGGCGGACAATACGAGGTGCGCTGTTCCGGCAAGCTTTACAAGCGCCGCCTTGGTTTCTGGGATGCCTTCCTGGCCGAGGCAGAGTACTCATGCACCGTGGCGAGCAAGCCCATCGCGCGTGAATGCGTGGTCACGGATCACCGGGGCAGTCATACCTTTGAGTTCACGGGCCTGGAGGACGAACTGAACCGTTTCTGGTCGCGACTGTCCTTGCCCATGGGCAGTTGGGACGCCATCGAGCGCGGAAAGGCCTACCGCGTCGTGCTCACGTTCAGCGTCACGCGCACCAATGTTCCGGGCTGGGTCAGCAAGCCGCTCTTTTTCGTCAGCTGGGACCTGGTCCCCGAAGTGGTGTACGTACTGGATTTCGATTTCTGATTTCAACCAGCCGCGAGGAGCATGGACAAGTCATCTCGTCACATTCCCGTGCAGGAACGCACCGCGCATGAACGTCGCAAGCGGCAGCGGGAAATCACCCTGGCCGCCGTAGGCATCTTCCTTATCGTCATCCTGACCTGGATCGAGCTGCGCCTGCTGGGTCTCAATTCCTACCTTTTCTTCGCCCTCTTCAACGTCAATCTGATCCTCCTCATTCTGGTTCTCTTCCTGGTCCTGCGCAATGTCATTAAACTCGTGCTGGATCGGCGCAGGAGGGTGCTCGGGTCGGGCCTCAGAGCCAAGCTGGTCCTTGTTTTCGTCACCCTGTCCATGGTCCCGACCTTCATCATGTTCGTTCTTTCGACCTGGTTCGTGCAGACCTCCGTCGATTATTGGTTCCAGGCCCAGGTCGAGACGTCCATGGATCAGGCATTGAGCGTGGGGCAGGATTTTTATGCGTCCGCCGAATCTGGTCTTGAGATCAAGGCACTGGGAATCCTTGAGCATTTGCGGGAACGGAAGCTGGATTTCAAGGCCAAGGGGGCGGACGAGGCCCTGCGGAAAAAAAGCCGTGAGTACAGACTGAGCCTGAGCGGCGTGATCACCGGCACCATGCAGCAGAAACACTGGGAGTCCACTCCGGTCTGGAACGACATCTGGCCCCGGATCAGAAGCGAAGTGCCTTTTGCCGAGCTGGCCAAGGGCGCCCGGTATTGGAGCACCCTCTGGCCGCATGCGGATTCGGATCTGGTGATCGGGGTCATGCCCGTGGACGAGGCCGGGTCGGCCTTTCTTGTCGTAGGCGCGGAGGTGGGAGCGGGTTTTCTGGACCGGCTGGAACTGATCGCCCAGGGCGTGGGCGAGTACAAACAGCTGCGCAGTCTCAAATATCCATTGAAAATGACCCTTTACATGGTCCTTGGACTCATGACCATGCTCATCTTTCTCGGGGCGACCTGGTTCGGGTTTCGGCTGGCCCGGGAACTTAGCGCCCCCATCCAGGCGCTGGCCGCTGGAACCCAGCGCATCGCCCAGGGTGACCTTTCGGTCCGGCTCATGGACGAGTCCCGCGACGAGCTCGGTCTTCTGGTCCAGTCATTCAACAGCATGGCCGAGGATCTGGAGCAGAGCCGCACGCACCTGACCCGCGCCAATCTACAGCTCGAAGAGCAGTATCAGGCGCTTATCGCCAAGAATCACTACGTACAGGCCATT
Source organism: Desulfomicrobium macestii (assembly GCF_014873765.1). Taxonomy (NCBI): domain Bacteria; kingdom Pseudomonadati; phylum Thermodesulfobacteriota; class Desulfovibrionia; order Desulfovibrionales; family Desulfomicrobiaceae; genus Desulfomicrobium; species Desulfomicrobium macestii. The sequence goes on from NZ_JADBGG010000018.1 coordinate 33,379, forward strand.
TTGGAGAATATCACCGCGGGCGTTGTTTCCTTGGACAGGGCCGGACGGATCACGACCATGAACCGCGCGGCCGAGGGCATTCTCGGGCTTGAAGCCGGTGCGCTCATCGGCGAGTCCGCCCTGGACCTGATGGGCCCGGCCCATCGTGGGCTGGTGCAGGAAGTCAGTCAGCTGCTGCGCGGCAGTCCGGGATCCCAGTGGCAGCGCAGGCTCGACCTGGAGGTCGGCGGCGAAACCATCAAGCTTCTGATCAACGCGGTGGCGCTGATGGACAACGAAGGTGGGGACAGCGGCATCGTCGCGGTTTTCGAGAACATTTCGGAGCTTGAAAAGATGCAGCGTCTCGACGCCTGGAAGGAAGTGGCCCGGCGCATCGCCCATGAGATCAAGAATCCGCTCACCCCCATCAAGCTCTCGGCCGAGCGGCTGGAGCGCAAGTTCGGGCCCGTGGTGGCGGACCCCGTCTTCACCCAGTGCACGGGGCTCATCGTCAAGCAGGTCGAGCATCTGCAGGAAATGGTGCGGGAATTTTCAAGCTTTGCCAAACTGCCCGAGGTGATGCTTTCCGCCGGTCGCGTCGAGCCCCTGCTGCAGGAGGCCATCTCGGTTTTTTCGAACAGTCACGCTTCCATTCGCTGGGTCCTTAGGGCCGAGGATGTCCCTGCGGTCATGCTCGATCGCGAAGCCATGGGCCGTGCCATCTACAATATCCTGCTGAACGCGGCCGAAGTGTTGGCCGATCAGGAAGACGGACGGGTCGAGACCGTTCTCTATGCGCGCAAGCGCAAGGGCAGGATCTACATAGAGATCAGCGACAACGGCCCTGGCATCAAGCCCGAGGAACAGTCGCGCATGTTCGAGCCCTACTACTCGACCAAGCGCAGCGGCACCGGCCTTGGCCTGGCCATCGTCAAATCCATCATCAGCGACCATCACGGGCATATCCGGGTCAAACCCAACGAACCGGCCGGCACCACCTTTGTCATTGAACTTCCGGCCGCACGCGGCGAGGCATGATGCATACCAACGCTTCCATTCTCATTATCGACGATGAACGAGACATCCGCCTGTCCCTGCGCGGGATTTTCGAGGACGAAGACTGGCAGGTGACCGAGGCCGGCAACGGAACCGAGGGGCTTGGGCTGGCGCTGGAAGGGGATTTCGATCTCATCTTTCTCGACATCTGGATGCCCGGCATGGACGGCATGGCGGTTTTGTGCGCGCTGCGGGACAAGGGCGTGGACACTCCGGTGATCATGATCTCCGGCCACGGAAACATCGAGACCGCGGTCACGGCTCTAAAAAACGGAGCCTTCGATTTCATCGAGAAACCCCTGTCCCTGGACAACGTTCTGGTCACGGCGGGCAAGGCCCTGGAGCTGTCCCTGCTCAAGCGTGAAAACAGGGAGCTGCGTTCCCGCATCCAGCCCGAAGAGGCTCCGACCATAACCGGGTCTTCGCCGGGCATTGTCCGGCTGCGCGAGCTTGTCGCCCAGGTCGGCCCCACCGAGGCCTGGGTGCTCATCACCGGTGAAAACGGGACCGGCAAGGAGATCGCGGCCCGGGCCATCCACCGCGCCAGCAAACGGGCTTCCAAGGAGATGATCTGCGTCAACTGCGCGGCCATTCCGGAGGAGTTGATCGAATCCGAGCTGTTCGGCCACGAAAAGGGCGCCTTCACCGGCGCGGACAAGGCCAAGAAGGGCAAATTCGAGCTGGCCGACAAGAGCACCCTGTTTCTGGATGAAATTGCCGACATGAGCCTCAAGACCCAGGCCAAGATCCTGCGCATCCTGCAGGAGCAGAAATTCGAGAGGGTGGGGGGGACCAAGACCTTCAAGGTTGACGTGCGCGTCATCGCGGCCACCAACAAGGACCTCGTGCAGGAGATGGTCGAGGGGCGCTTCAGGCAGGATCTGTATTACCGGCTCAATGTCTTTCCCCTGTCCGTTCCACCGCTGCGCGAGCGGGCCGAGGACATTCCGGAGATGATCGAGTTTTTCTCGCGGCGCATGATCGAGGAGCAAAGCTTGAGGCCCGTGCGTTTCGATCGGGAGTCCCTGGATCTGCTCAAGCGCTACGCTTGGCCCGGCAATGTGCGCGAGCTCAAGAATTTCGTGGAGCGGCTCTTCATTCTTTATCAGGGCCAGGAAGTGAACGTCTCCATGCTTCCGCCGGAATACAGGGCCAGCGCCGCCCGTGACAGCCTGGCCATGGTCCCGGACGGAATCACGGACTTCAAAGAGGCCCGGGCCCGGTTCGAGGAAGCCTTCCTGCGCCGCGAGCTGGCCCACGCAGACGGAAACGTCGCGCGGATGTCGGAAAACATAGGGCTGGAGCGGACGTATCTGTACCGCAAGCTCAAGACCTACGGCCTCGGCGCTGAAGAAGGGCGCTAGCGCGGCAGGCGAATGTGCTTCCCGGCTTCTAGACGCCCAGCTTGCCGCGTCTGTACCTGAAGGTGTCCCTTGAGACTCCCAGCAGTCTGGCGGCCTGGGATTCGTTTCCTTCCGCCAGGGCCAGCGCCTGCTCGTAATACCCGCGTTCCAGATCGTGCAGCAGGGCTGGCAGATCCACTCCTTCCCGCGTGAGCGGCGCCCGGTTTTCAGCGACCGGCGCGCAGTCCGTCGCAAGCCCGAGATCCCCGGCATCCAGCTCCGGCCCGCAGGCCATGAGTGTGGCCCGCTCCATGATGTTGCGCAGTTCGCGCACGTTGCCCGTCCATGAATGGTCGAGCAGGGCGGTGCGGGCGCTCTGGGTGAGATCATTGAATTTCTTGCCGAATTTTTCCCCGTATTGATGCAGGAAGAGCCGTGCCAGAGGCAGGATGTCTTCCTTGCGGCGGGCCAGCGAGGGCACGCGGATGCGGACCACCGCCAGGCGGTAGAAGAGGTCCTGCCGGAACGTCCCGGTGCGGACCATCTCTTCGAGGTCACGGTTGGTAGCGGCCACGACCCGGGTGCGCACCGTGCGCTTGGCCGTGGAGCCCAGGGGGTAGAATTCGCCCTCCTGCAAAAAGCGCAGCAGCTTGGCCTGGGCGCTGCCCGGCAGTTCTCCGATTTCGTCCAGAAAGAGCGTGCCTCCAGCCGCTTCCTCCACCAGTCCCGTCTTGCCCCTTTTTCCGGCGCCGCTGAAGGCTCCCGGCGCGTAGCCGAAGAGCTCGCTCTCGATCAGTTCAGCGGGGATAGCCGCGCAGTTGACCGTGATCAGCGGGCCGCGAAAATTCGGGCTGCGGTAATGGATGGCGCTGGCGATGAGCTCCTTGCCCGTGCCCGTGTCGCCTTCGACGAGCACCGGCGTGTCCGGGCTGACCGCGACCTTGGCCACGGTCTGGACCACATCGGTCAGGGCCTCGCTCTCGGCCACGAAAAAGGGAATCTGTTCCCTGAGGGCCTTGTCCTGCAGGAGCCGGATTTCCTTGCCGAGGCGGATGGAACTCCCCGCCCGTTCCAGGCAAAGCTTGAGGGCATCCATGCGCAGTGGCTTCAGAAGGTAATCGAAGGCGCCGCGCTTCATGGCCGAGATGACCGTGTCCAGATCCTCGAAGGCCGTGATCATGATCACGGCGGCGTGAGGCGCCTGTCCTCGGATGTGATCCAACACCTCTAGGCCGCTGATGTCGGGCAGTCCGATGTCCAGGAGCACGAGGTCCGGGGCCAGGGCGGGCAGCGATTCCAGGGCTTCCTTGCCGCTGGCCAGGGCGCTGACCTTGTAGTGGCGGCCGAGGGCCATGGACAGGCTGTCTCGGATGGATTCTTCATCGTCGATGATGAGCAGGGAGTAGTTCATTGGTGCTCCGGGGCCGGGAGAGGGAATTCGAGTCTGAATTCCGCTCCGCCCGAGGGGCTTTCGCCCACGTGGATGGTGCCGCTGTGGTCGGCGACGATGCGTTGCACGATGGACAGGCCGATGCCGGTGCCGTCGTTCGCGGTGGTGTAGAACGGGTCGAAAATGCGTTCCCGATCGGCCGGGGCTATGCCCGGCCCGTTGTCCGCGATGCACAGACTGAGCCGGTCCTGGTCGGACAGGACGCGCAGCGAGATGTTCTTGGCTCCCTCGTTGTGACGCAATGCCCGGGCCGCGTTATCCACGATGTTGATGACCGCCTGCTCAAGCTGCATGCGGTCTCCGAGGATGGCCGGCGCGGCGGTGAGATCCGTATCCACGGTAATCCCGGCCTTGCGCAGGGTCGGGAGCATGAGGCTCAGGCCCTCCTGCACCGGAACGGACAGGTCGAGCAGTTCGAGGCGCGGCGTGCCGGGTTTGGAGAAATCCAGCACCCTGCGGATGACGGACTCCATCTTGCCGGCGGCCTTGCGGATCTTGGCGATGGTCTGGCGCAGGACCGAGGCGGGCTCTGTGGCCGGAAGGTCGTCGCAGATCTCGTCCATGGCGTAGAGATACCCGTGGATGCCGGTCAGGGGGTTGCGGATCTCGTGGGCGATGCCGGCGGCCATGCGGCCCAGGGAATTGATCTTGTCGAGGAGCATGATCTGCCGGGCCATGCGCCGGGCTCCCGTGACGTCGGCCATGAACACGGCCACGCGCGTGACCTGTCCGAGATCGTCCAGGACGGGGTAGAAGCGCAGGTCCAGATCGCGCTCTTCCCCGTACTCGTTGATGGAGCGAACTTCCCCGCTGGCGAAGACCTTGTCCACGGCCTGCCGAAATCGCTCGGCGCGTGTTTCGGGCAGCAGGGCATACAGGGACAGCCCGTAGAGGGACTCCCGGTTTCTGCCCAGGCGTGATGCCCCGGTTTCGTTGATGTCGAGGATGATTCCGGCCTGATCCATGAGCAGCAGGGTTTCTGTCGGGGCATTGATGAGCGCCCGGGCCTTGGCCTCGCGGTCGCGGATATGGGCCTCGGCCAGGCGGCGCTGTTCGATCTCGAAGCGCAGATCGGTGGTGCGGCGGTCCACCTCGATCTCCAGGCTGGCGCGCGCCTTGCGCAGATCGCCTTCGGCCCGGATGCGCTCGTGGACTTCGCGTTCAAGTTCGTCATTGGCTGTGCGCAGATGCTCGGTGCGGGCGCGGACCGCCTCTTCGAGCTGCTCCTTGTGACGGCGCAGCACGGCCTGGGCCTCCTGACGGCGGCGGATGGAGCTCAGGAGCATGGCCAGGGCGGCCAGAAGTACTGCCACGCCCACGGTGGCGGTCCAGATGTAGCGTTTGTCGATCTGGTAGAAACGGGCGGGCTGGTTGAGAACGAGGCTGCCTGCGGGCAGGGCCTTCTCGCTGATTCCAAGGCGCTGCAACTGGATGTAGTCGAAGATGAAGCGCGAAGGGGTCTTCGTGTGCACGGGGATGTCGTCGGGATCGGTTCCGCCGAGGACCTCCATGGCCAGCCGGGCCGCGCGTTCGCCCTCGGTGCGCCCCTGAACCATCTTGCCGCCCACGCAGCCCGTGCCCATCTCGAAATCCCAGAATCCGTAAATAGGCACTTTGGTGTGGGTGGAGAGGAAGAGATTCTTGCCGCGATAATCGACCAGTACCCCTTCCTCGTTGCGCATGACTCCGTGGATGAGGATGACCTGGCCGGGGCCCAGTTCCTTGAGCCTATCACGCAGTTCCAGCGCGTCGAGGTTGTTCCAATAGGTGAAGCGGATGCCCGGAAACTGCCGTTCCAGGGCGTGCAGGGAACGGTCCGTGAGCAGGTCGGTGATGGACTGATCCGCGCCGATGACCACGAACTCCCGTGTGCCGGGATGGAGCGAGAGGGCCGAGAGCATGGTTTCGGCAAAGGCCGGGTTTTCGGCCAGGCCGGTGATGTCCTTCTGGCCGCGCAATTGTCCGGGTGTGAAATCGTTGACGCCGCAAAAGACGACGGGCGCGCCGCGGAAGATGCTGTCACGATATTCGAGCACGAAGTCCAGGGCGTCGTTGTCCGTGGTGAGGATGAGGTTGAAGGTGCTCTCGGCGAGTTTGTGCCGCAGAAGCGCGGCCTGCAGGGAGAGATAGGATGTGTCGGTGTTGCGCTTGGTGTCTAGGTATTCAACCCAGAGCAGTGCTCCGGGCATTTCGGCGCGAAACGTTTCGCTGATGCCCGTGTTCAGGGTGTCGGTCCAGGACAGGCCCGGATGATAGGAGTGCAGAACGAGCACGCTTGGCGGTGCGGCCAGGAGCGGCAAGGGCGGCAGGAACAGCAGGAGAAAAAGAATGATGCGCGTCATGGGCACGGTGTAAGCGCAATCCGTGCGACCTTCAAGTCTGAGGGCCGCTATCCTTGACAGGCTGGGAGGATGGGAATAACGATCCTTGTTTCCTTGCTCCCCCGAATGGAATGGGGTGGGCTTTTACCCGTAAGGAGGATTTATAATGATGACCAGGTACGAGGAATTGATCCTGCTCAGCCCTGAGCTGGGTGTGGAAGAATGTCGCGAAATCGTGAACAACTTCAGCGCCATTGTCGAGCGCGAGGGCGGCACCGTCCTCAAGATCGATGACTGGGGCGTCAAGGATACGGCATATCCGGTGCGCAAGTTCAATCGTGGCCGGTACGTCCGCATGGAACTGAACATGCCCGGCAAGGCTGTCGCGGAATTGGAACGCAATGTCCGCATCACCGATGGCGTGTTCAAGTTCATCACCGTCAGACTCGCCGAGACTCCTGTTGCGGCAACCGAGGAGGCATAGCATGTCCTTTAAGAAGAAATTCGCACCCCGGAGAAAGTACTGCCGTTTCTGCGAGAATCCCGAGATCCTGCTTGATTACAAGCATCCCGAAGTCCTGAACGATTTCGTGACCGATCGCGGCAAGATCATTGCCAGCCGCATCACCGGCACCTGCGCCAAGCACCAGCGGGCTCTCACCCGTGAAGTGAAGCGCGCCCGCCAGATGGCTCTGATGTTCTACACGGCTACCCACAGCACCGACGTGCTCAAAAAATCTAGAGTCTAGGAGATTTGATCATGAAGGTCATTTTGAGAGCAGACGTGGATAATCTGGGCCGACTTGGCGACATCGTCGCGGTCCGTCCCGGTTATGGCAGAAATTATCTGTTGCCTCAGGGTCTTGCCTCCATGGCAACTCCCGGCAACCTGAAGGTCTTTGAACAGGAACGCCGCAAGCTGCAGGCCATGAACGACGCCGTCAAGGCCGAGGCAGCCGCTTTGGCCGCCAAGATCGAGGCCGCCAAGGTCGTGATCGAAGTGCGCGTGGGCGACGGCGACAAGCTTTACGGCTCCGTCACCACTCCCCAGATCGCCACGATCCTGGAAGAGCAGGGCGTGGAAGTGGATCGCCGCAAGATCCAGCTCGAAGACGGCATCCGCTCCCTGGGCGAATACGTCATCGACGTGAAGCTGCACCCCGAAGTCGTGGCCAAGCTGACCGTGAACGTGGTCAAGTTTGGTCGTCCTGAGCAGGTGAACGAACCCGAACCGCAGGCCGATGCAACCGAAGAAGCCGCCGCGGAATAAGTTCGGGCAGCGCCTCGAAACTCGAATCCAACCAGAGGAGGCCTTGCAAAAGGCCTCTTCTGATTTGTTGCGCCGAGTCCCCCCGCACAACACCGAAGCCGAACAGGCGGTGCTGGGCGGGGTTTTTCTGCGTAACGACATTTTTCATACTCTGGTCGACACGATAAACGACGAGGATTTCTATTCTCCGGTGCACCGCACCATCTATCAGGCCTTCCAGGAACTCTACCGCCGCCGCGAGCCCGTCGATCTGGTCACGGTGGCCGAATATCTGCAGACCAAGGGCCAGCTCGACGAGGTCGGCGGCACGGTCTATCTCGCCTCCCTGGCCGAGTCCGTGGCCTCGGCGTCCAACTCAGTCTTTCACGCCCAGATCGTGCGCGACAAGTCCGTGCGGCGCAGGCTCATCCAGACCTCTTCCGAGATCCTGACCAGTTGCTTCGAAGCCGGCGAGCAGACAGAATCCCTGCTGGATCAGGCCGAGCAGCAGATTTTCTCCATCGCCGAATCCAAGGGCAAGCCCGTCTTCATGAGCAGCAAGGACCTGGTCCAGCGGGTCTTCGAGCAGCTTGAGACGCGGGCCGGGCAGGGCGAGCTGGTCACGGGCGTGCCCACGGGCTACACCGATTTCGATCAGATGACCGCCGGACTGCAGAAGTCCGACCTGATCATTCTCGCGGCCCGCCCGTCCATGGGCAAGACCGCCCTGGCACTGAACATGGGCATGCGCGCCGCCATTCAGCACGATGTACCCGTGGCGGTCTTCTCGCTTGAAATGTCCATGGACCAGCTCATGATGCGCCTTCTGGGTTGTCACGGACGCGTGGACCTGAGCCGTCTGCGCAGCGGCTATCTGAACGACGAGGACTGGAGCAGGCTCTATCAGGCCGCCGAGGATCTTTCCCGGGCGCCCATCTACATCGACGACACTCCGGCCCTTTCGACCATGGAAATACGGGCCCGCAGCCGGCGCCTCAAGGCCGAGAAGGGCGTGGGGCTCATCATCGTCGACTATCTGCAGCTCATGCGCTCTTCCCACAAGAGCGACTCCCGCGAGCAGGAAATTTCGGATATCTCGCGTAACCTCAAGGCCCTGGCCAAGGAACTTGAGGTGCCGGTCATCGCCCTGTCGCAGCTCAACCGCAAGGTCGAGGAGCGTTCCGACAAGCGGCCCATGATCTCGGATTTGCGCGAATCCGGAGCCATCGAGCAGGACGCCGACGTCATTGTCTTCATCTACCGCGACGCGGCCTACAACAAGGCCGAGGACAATCCGAACAAGAATATCGCCGAGATCATCATCGGCAAACAGCGTAACGGCCCTGTCGGGGCCATCCGTCTGGGCTATTTCGGTCAGTACACTGTTTTCGAGAATCTTACGGAAGTGGGGTTGCCGTCCGAGAACGGCGGCGTGTACTGACCAATCCCGCGCACCTTCAACTCAAGAGCGGACAAACCCATGAAAGCCTATTGCCCGGAAGAATTTTTTTCGCGCAGCGAATTGGACAAGGTTCAGAAAACGCGTCTTGCAACCACTCTCGAACGTGCTGCCAAGTCCGAATTTTATGGCCACCGCTTCGCCGAAACGGGAATACGCCCCGAGGCGATCACTTCCGCCGCCGACATCACGCGCCTCCCCTTCACCACCAAGGATGACCTGCGCAGCGCCTACCCCGCGCGCATGCTGACCCGGCCCGTGACCGACATGGTCCGCCTGCACGCATCCTCGGGTACCACGGGTTCGGCCACGGTCATCTACTACACCAGAAACGACATCGATTCCTGGGCCGATCTCATGGCCCGGTGCATGCACATGGTCGGAATCAGGGCCGAGGACACTTTTCAGAACATGTCCGGCTACGGCCTCTTCACCGGCGGTCTTGGCATTCACTACGGAGCCGAGCGGCTGGGCTGCCTGACCATCCCGGCCGGGGCGGGCAATTCCAAGCGCCAGCTCAAGCTGCTGGAAGATTTTCAGGTTTCCGTCGTCCATATCATCCCGTCCTATGCCCTGCATCTGGGCACGGTCAAAGACGAGCTTGGCTACACTCCCGATCGCCTGAACCTGCGCGTGGCCCTCATCGGTGCGGAGCCGCACACCGCGGCCATCCGGCAGCGCATCGAGGAAGTCTACGGAATCAAGGCCTACAACTCCTACGGGCTGTCCGAGATGAACGGTCCGGGCGTGGCTTTCGAGTGCCTTGAGCAGAACGGCATGCACATCTGGGAGGACGCCTACCTGGCCGAAATCGTTGATCCGGAAACGGGCGAGCAGTTGCCGGACGGCGAAGTCGGCGAGCTGGTCATCACCACACTGTGCCGCGAGGGCATGCCGCTGATTCGCTATCGCACCAAGGACCTGACCCGCTTCATTCCCGGCGACTGCGCCTGCGGCCGCGCGCATCGTCGCCTGGACCGCATCATGGGCCGCGCCGACGACATGATCATCCTGAAGGGGGTCAATATCTACCCCATGCAGGTCGAGCAGGTGCTGATGAGCATTCCGGAGGTCGGGCAGAATTATCTGATCGTGCTGGAGCGTGACGGCTATCTGGACCAGATGCGCGTCAAGGTGGAGGTCAAGGAAGAGTACTTCGTGGAAGACATGCGTGAACTCAAGAGCCTGCAAAGTCGCATCAGCTCCAGGCTGCGCGACGAGATCCTCATTACCGCGCGCATCGATCTGGTGGAGCAGAACTCCTTGCCCAAGTCGGAAGGCAAGGCACAGCGGGTTCTGGATCTGCGCGAATAAAGAGCAGTCGGCAACTGATTTCAGATCAGACGTTCGGGACGACCCTGGCCGCAAATGGCTGGGGTCGTCCTTTTTTCATTCGTATTGCGTGACCGCGCAGGACAGCCCTTTTTCCTCGGCGCGGGTGCAATGCGCCAGGGCATCGTCGCGGGACCGTTCGAGGGCGAACTGGATCTCAATGCCGCTGACCAGCTCGCGTTCGAAAATGTTCAGCTGCTCTGGCAGTCCAAGGCTCATGCTTGCGCGGTCGATCTGCTGCTGATCCGTGAGCGGGCCCACCGTGGCCACAAATGGCCTGAAGACCACCGGCGTATCGGCCAGGCTGTTTTGGGATGCGAATCTTCCGGCCTGCTCGAAACTTTCGAAGCGGCCCACGAACAGGGTGAAGGGGGCTTCGCCGCTTTGGTCCTGGTTCCAGAACAGGGGTTGTTTCTGGTCCATGAAGCGCGGCAGGTGCAGCAAGAGGGATTCCATGGTCGGATAGGCGCCGAGCTGGAGTGAATAGGGGCCGTCGGTGGTGCGCTTGCGGAAGACGGTTTTGGCCACGCTCTGCCAGTGTACGGACCCGGACGCCGTGTGGATGTTTTCCGGGAGGGCGGGAGCGCTCGGAGCGGGCTCGACAGTCGTTTCCCGTGGCGTTCCGGTGAAGGCATGGAAAAGGTCGCTCATGCGCGCCTCCGGCATGAGCCAGGAAAAAAAGAATAAAAATGTTCCGATGATTGCCGCCATGCTCAGGGCCAGGACCACGCCTGCCATCCAGGAGTTGCCGGAGGCCATGTTCTGGGTCGGCATGGCTTCGTCCGGCATCGGGGCCTCAGTGTCCGGGCAGTTGGTTTTGAAATTCAGGGCCTCTTCGGCATCGCAGCATTGATCCGAATGCAGGGCCTTCAAGGCGAGCGTCATGGTCAGCATGCGCAGGATGCCGATCACTCCGGCCGCGCGTTTGGCCACCGCTTCGGGATTGCCGATGAGGTCTGTCGCCAGCCCGGCCCCGTCGAGGAGAAAGCGGATGTAGGCCAGCGACTGTTCGCGGGTCAGTTTGGGAAGAGTCCAGATGGCTCCGAGCATGTTGTAGATGGGCCGGTTTTCGGGTCGGGCCAGCCGGTGCACGATCTCTCCGTTTCCGACCAGGACAACCTGGAGCACTGTTGTGAGGTGCTTTGTCAGGCTGAAAAGACCTCCAAGAAAGGCGAAATCCGCATCCGTGAGCAGATGGGCATTGTCGACAAAGAGAATGACGTGCTTCTTTTCGCGAAGCAGTTGGGTCAAAGCCGCTTTATTTTCTTTCTCGGGTGACAAATTTTCATTTATCGTTTGAGAAAGTGTCAGTCCGGATGATGCGGTGATGCTTAACGTGTGGGCGCTTTGGGCAGACTTTAGGCGGTTCAGAAAAAAAGTCTTGCCTGATTTTGGAAATCCGATCACACAGCTCAGCAGACGATGGCTTTGTATGTCGCTCAAGACAGATTGAAAAATGTCTTCAAGCTGCGGAGTACTGAAGTGCTGTGCAGTTTCGGACATGTTTTCAAAAGGTGAGTCGTGCATGGAATGTCTGCTTTTCGAAAAGTTATCGGGGTGGCGTCTGATACTCATGATTATTTATGAGCCTTCGCTTAATACGTAGGTGCAGCCTTAATTCTATGCAAGCTTTTTTTTAAAATATACTGCTATTATGCATGGTTTGGTGGATCACGATGACATTTTTTCCAGCCCTTCCCTTTATTTCACTCTTTGTCGGCATGCTGCTTTGGGGCAGCTCTTTTGTGGCCTTCAAGTATGCCGTGATGTTTTTCGATCCCATTGTCGTCGTCTTCATGCGCATGGCTCTTTCAGCCTTTCTGTTTCTGCTCGTGCTGCCGCGCTGGCGTCCCCGGAACCTGCGCAGGGAGGATCTGGGGTTCATGGTCTTCATGGCCCTGTGCGAACCGTGTTTCTATTTTGTGTTCGAGGGCCAGGCCCTGACCCTGACCTCGGCTTCCCAGGCAGGCATGGTCGCGGCTACGCTGCCGATTCTGGTGGCGGTCTGCGCGGGCTTTTTTCTTGGGGAGCAACTGAGCTCGCGCTCATGGACCGGGCTTGTCCTGGCCTTGGCCGGAGTGGTCTGGGTCAGCATCTCGGGAGTTGCCACGGAAGCGGCTCCACGTCCGCTTTTGGGCAATTTTCTTGAGCTGCTGGCCATGTTCTGCGCGGCTGGCTACACCGTGAGTATGAAAAAGCTCTGCGCCCGCTATTCCCCATGGTTTCTGACCGCCGTGCAGTCCATGGTAGGCACGGTTTTCTTTTTTCCGCTTCTTTTTCTGCCATCGACGGCCTTGCCGGTGGCCTTTCCCGTTGGTCCAAGTCTGGCCGTGCTCTACCTGTGCGTGTTCATAAGCATCGGCGCGTACGGTTTCTACAATTACGGGATCAGCAAGCTTCCGGCCTGGCAGGCTTCGGCTTTTGTCAACCTCATCCCGGTCTTCTCCATGCTCCTGGGCTGGCTTTGCCTTGATGAACGGCTCAATTTTTCGCAACTTGCGGGAGTGGGAGTGGTTTTTGCCGGGGTGCTGCTGTGTCAGCAGTGGCCGGAGACTGAAAACAGAAACACCCTCGTCCGCGATCTGGCGGAAGAGGGTGCCCTGGTTGAATCCGTGACGGTATCCCTCGACGGGACGTCTCTTGAAAGTGTCCTTGTTCCGGTGCGCGGCAAGGATTGATTGGACGGGCGCCCGGTTCAAGGGGATGCGTCGTGAACCGGGCGGGTGAGTCTAGAGCCGGGTCAGTCCTGCGGGAGCCGCCACGGCGGGAGTAAACGCTTCTTCGGTGGTCTTGCCGTCCCGGCCCACGATGGCCCGCACGCAAGGGATGTTCTTGCCGCTTCCGGTCAGGGCCTGGGCGACGATGCGCGAAAGTCCGGAGCAGCAGGGCACTTCCATCTCCAGGATGGTCACGGACTTGATTCTGTTCTGGGCAAAGACCTGCGTCAATTTCTCCACGTATTCCCCGGCGTTGTCGAATTTCGGGCAACCGAGCATGATGGTCCTCCCGGCCAGGAACCGAGCGTGGAAGTCCGGGGCCGCCACAGGGCAGCAGTCGCCAGCGATCAACAGGTCCGCGTCCTGCAGGAAGGGCGCGTGGGGCGGGATCAGACGAATCTGAACCGGCCAGTGGGTCAGGGCGGAGCCGACCTGTCCGGCGGGCACGTTGGCCTGCTCGCAGGGGCTCATCTGCATCATGCCGGCCGAAGGGCAGCCGCCGTGGCCGGGCGTGCGGGTCGAAACTTGGGCCGATGGGCAGCCACCATGTCCCGCTCCGTGAACCAGGGCCTCGACGCCGCCCACCTTGCGCACATGCTCCATGGCGGCTTCCTCGTCGAATTCGTCTGCTTCGCGCTCTATGATATGCAGCGCGTCCTCCGGGCAGTGCCCGATGCAGGCCCCAAGCCCGTCACAAAACATATCCCTTACGATCTTGGCCTTGCCGTCGATGATGGCCAAAGCGCCCTCGGCGCATCCAGTCACGCACTGGCCGCAGCCCGTGCATTTTTCTTCGTCTATCTCGATGATTTTTCTTTTCATGTGTTCCTCCGCTGTTTGTTGCGTGAGTCCTGTCTATGGGTTTTGGGATATGCCCGCTTTGAGCCATGTCAAAAAAATGCAGGAAAACGCATCTGGCGACCTCCGACGAGCTCTGGGTGGCCCATTCTCGGTCGCCAGATGCTTGAGCATACCCGTTATGCTGTGGAAGAATTTGCAGAACTTGACGCACACAACTAAAAAAAAGCCCGCTCGAACCTTTCGGTCCGGCGGGCATTCTTGCGTTTAAGCCGGGATCAATCTTCCAGCGAAATGGGTGGGGCTTTGGGGGTTGGTTGGGGTTTGGGGGCTGGTTTTGCCGGGGTCTTGCGGCTGATGCGTTCCTGCAGCTTCTGGGCTGCCAGCCTGGTCTCGTTCGGGGCCGCCAGGAAGAGCATTTCGCCCTTGGGTGTGAACCAGTGCCAGCCTTCGGGTTTGGTGAGCAGGATGGCGCCTTTCTTTTCGAGGTATTCGAGGTCCTTGCCGGCTTCGGCAGCGTGCTGGAGCTGCTCCTGCAGGTTGTCCGTCTCAAGGACGATGGAGGCGGTGCGGAAGAGCTCGAAGGCGCCGTGGGAGATGTCCATGAGCAGACCCTGGTCCGGGGTCTTCTTGGTACCCAGGGCTTTTTCCAGTTCCAAGAGGTCTTTTTTCAGATCCTTGAGTTCCGCGATGGCCATGTCCCGGGCCATGTCCCCCTGTTCCTTGATGGTCTTGGCCAATTGATTCTGTAGCGCCTTGCTCATCTCGCTCCTTCCTCGGTTTGTCGTTGTCAGATCAGAGAATTTGCCCCAAAAACTCCTTGGTTCGTTCCAGGGTGGGCGCGGTGAAGAAATGTTCGGGCGCGCCCTGTTCCAGAATTTCGCCTTTGTCCATGAAGAGGACCCGGTCCGCCACCTCACGCGCGAAACCCATTTCGTGGGTGACCACGACCATGGTCATGCCTTCGCGGGCCAGGTTCTTCATGACGTCGAGAACCTCGCCGACCATTTCCGGATCGAGGGCGGAAGTGGGTTCGTCGAAAAGCATGATCTTTGGATCCATGGCCAGGGAGCGCGCGATGGCCACGCGTTGCTGCTGGCCGCCGGAAAGCTGCTCGGGCCGGGCCGCGAATTTTTCGGCGATGCCGACCTTTTCAAGGAGCGCCATGCCCTTGGCCTCGGCCTCTTTTTTGGAACGCCCGCGGACCGTCATCTGGGCCATGGTCAGGTTTTCCAGCACCGTCTTGTGCGGGAAGAGGTTGAAGGACTGGAAGACCATGCCCACCTCGGCGCGAATCGCGTTGATATCGCATTTGGGATCGAGAATGTCCACGCCGTCGATGATGATGTGGCCGGTATCGGCGTATTCCAGCCGATTCAGGCAGCGCAGGAAGGTTGATTTGCCGGAGCCGGACGGTCCGATGATGACCACGACCTCGCCGTGCGCCACGGTGCAGGAGACGCGGTTCAAGGCCTGAAGGCGCTCCGGGGTGTAGAAGAACTTGTCGATGCTTTGTACGTCGATGATGGGCTGCTTGTGCATGAATATCCTCTAGATGGCCTTGCGTTCGAGATATTGCACGAACATGGACAGGGTAAAGGTCAGGACCAGGTACAGGATGGCGCACACGATCCAGATTTCAAAGGGCTGCAGAGACGAGGACACCACCTCGCGGGAGGCCTTGGTCAGTTCGCGGATGGAGATGACGCCGAGCAGGGACGAGTCCTTGACCAGGCTGATGAACTGTCCGGCCAGGGGCGGCAGTATGCGGCGAAAGGCCTGGGGCAGGATGACCTTGCGCATGGCCAGGGGGTAGGTCATTCCAAGAGAGCGCGCGGCCTCCATCTGGCCTCGGTGCACGGACTGGATGCCCGCGCGCACGATTTCTGCGGTGTAGGCGCCGGTGAAGATGGCCAGGGCCATGACGCCGAACCAGAGCGGAGGAATCTGGCCGATCCCGTATTGGGACAGCATGCTGTTGATGACCGTGCCGACCACGAAATACCAGAGAAAAATCTGCACCAGAAGCGGTGAACCGCGAATGAGCTCGATGTAGGCGATGGCTCCCCAGCGCAAGGCCGGGTTGTCGGAGATGCGGGCCAGGCCCGTGAAGAGGCCGAGCAGGATGCCGAAGACGATGGCCAGAGCGCTGACCTCAAGAGTCAGCAGCAACCCCTCGATCAGGATTCCGGGCTTGGTCTGGGTGTAGAATCCGATGTTGTCGCCCGCATAGACATAGTCGCCCTGGGCCAGCAGCAGCGAGGTGCCGGGCAGGGTGTGGCTTTCCTCTCCGTCGTCGCCTTGCACCGTAACAAGCACGTTCTCGCCGGACTTGGTTATCGAGGTGATGGTGCCTTCCATTTCGGCGCGGATGTTCACCTTTTCGTCGTAGATGAAATACTGTGGCACGCGGTTCCATCTCCACGTGTACTCCACTTTTTTCGTGGAGTAGTAGAGCAGGGCCATGGCGCCGCAGAGCCCTATCACGAAGGCGAAACTCCAGAACTGGTAATAAAACTTGCTTTTGGGCCGATCGAGTCCGGTGTAGGTGGCCATTATCCGTCCTAGTGATGCTTAAGTCATGAAAACGAGGAATCCGGCGTGAAAGCCGGATCCCTCAACATTGCTTGATTACTGGATTTCCTTGAGCCACTCGGTGCCCTTGATCCATTTGTCGTAGATGCGGTCGAAGCGGCCGTCGGCCTTGATCTGGGTCAGGAAGTTGTCCAGCCAGTTCAGGAAATCGGGGTCGCCCTTCTTCACGCCGAAGCCCAGGGGCTCGTAGGTGAAGACCTTGTCCAGCAGGACGAGGTTGGCGCCGCCCTGCTGGGCCATGAAGACCGCGCAGAAGGGCAGGTCGTAGACAAAGGCGTCGGCCTGTCCGTTGACCACTTCCATGGCGCCGTCGGATTCCTTCTCAAAGCTCTTGTACTGGGCCTTGGGGATCATGCGCTTGGCGGCCTGCTCGCCGGTGGTGCCGATGCGGGAGGCGACGATGTATTTGGGATCGTTCAGGTCCTTGTAGGAGGTGATCTTGCCTTCGTGCTTCTTGGACAGCAGGATGGCCTGGCCGACAACGATGTACGGATCGGCGAAGTTGATCTGCAGGTTGCGTTCCTGGTTCACGGTCATGCCGCTGATGATGATATCGAACTTGTCGGCCATCAGCGCGGGGATGATGCCGTCATAGTCGGTGTTGACGATGGTCAGCTTGACGCCCATGGCCTTGGCCATTTCCTTGGCCATGTCGACGTCGAAGCCGACGATGTCGCCTTTCTTGTCCGTCATCTCGAAGGGCATGTAGCCGGCATCGAGACCGACACGCAGTTCGCCGCGCTTGAGAATCTGGTTCAGGGTGGATTTCTGGGCGAGTTCATGGTCCGCGGCCATGATCGGCATGGCCGCGAAGGCGACCAGGAGCAGGGCCAAAACAATCTTCGTCATAAAACGCATAAAGCCTCCTCTTTGGTTACAAGGCTTGCCAGGGGTCAATATTTTCCCTCGGTCAGAACCTCTTTGATGTTCATCTTCACTTTGCAGTATTCGCAGGTGGGTATCTCCTCCTCGGGCAGGCAGATGATTTTGGTCTGCTTGCATTTGGGGCAGGCGACTTCGACGAATTCACGCTTGTACCGATTTTTGAACAGTTCCATTATATATCCCCCTCGCGTTGATTCCCCTACGCCGTGATGGCTGAAAACTCAAGAAACAGGGCTTTAGAGACGCAGTGACAGGCAGGTCAGGCCGCCGTCCATCTTGCGGTATTCGCTGGTGTCCAGTTCCACGATGGGCAGACTCAGGGATTCGAGCAGGACCCTGGTCCGGGGATAGCCCGTGGGCATGATCAGGGTGCCGTTCACGAGCAGGGTGTTGGCCGCGTACTCTTCGCCTTCGGGGCAGATGATCTGCCTGAAATTGGAGATGGCCGGATGCCCGGCGAAATCACGGGTGACCAGCATGGTGTTTTCGCCAACGAAATTAAGGCTGGATTTGAGGTGCAGGCCGGCTGCGACCTTGATGATGCTGCTTTCGTAGCCGTGGCCTGCCAGAATGGCGGCCAGCTGCCTTGCGCCTTCCTCGTTGGTGCGATCGGAGACGCCGATGAAAAAGCGCTTTTCAACCTGCAGGATGTCACCGCCGTCGAGGGTGCCCGGATCTTCGATGCGGGCCAGGGGGCGGTGAGCGGACAGCGGGCCGATCGTGGACAGGATTTCATCGCGGCGGGAGGGCGCGCCGGGCCGGGAGATGACCGCGATCTCGCGGGTGACCACGGCCGTGTCCTCGACAAAGCAGGCGTCGGGAAAGCCGGGCGCGGCGGGCAGGACTTCTACGGTCAGCCCCAGGGATTCGAGGCAGCGCACGTATGCGCCGTGCTGCCGGAGCGCCAGCTCAAGGTCCGGAGCGGGCAGGGTGGAGGTGGTCAGACCTTTGGAGTAATCGGGGCCGGGAATGCGGGTGATGGCATGAGAGAACATGGGATATCCTTATATGCTTGATGTTCGAAGCGGAAATCCCAAGCAAGAAAAATCTTCTTTGGCAAGTATTATTGTCCGTTCAAAGTGCGGTTTTTTTGGGATAAAAGGTCCTCGATGGCTTCCGTTTCCCTGACCGCGGCCTCAGCTCGGAGGATGCTCGTGCTTCCGAATTTGTCCCGGATGCGGTCCATGGCCTGGTCCAGCTTTTGACTGCGCTTGCGGTTTGCATCGGGCATGAGCGGCAGTTCGGCCTGCACGAAGCGGAAATTGGAGACCCCGATGCCGATGAGTCGAACGGGCTGGGGGAGTTTTTCGGCCGCCAGGAGTTTGCGCGCGGCTTCGAGGATTTCCGTGGTGATGTCCGTGGGCCGGGTCAGGGTCCTGCTGCGCGTGATGGAAGAGAAATCCTTGAATTTGATCTTGAGGGTCACGGTCAGCCCTTTTTTTCCGAGCCCGCGCAGCTCCCGCCCGATGCGTTCCGCCTGGATGAGCAACCACCGCTCAAGCAGGGTCCGGTCCAGCGTGTCCCGCTCCAGCGTGTTCTCCGCGCTGCAGGACTTGGGGTCGTGCCCGGGAACCACCGGCGAATCATCGATGCCGCACGCCCTGTCGTGCAGAAACGCTCCGCGTTTGCCCATGGTCTCGCTCCAGTAGGCCCGGGGGCGGGCCAGCACGTGGGGAACCGTGGTCACGCCGATTCGGCGAAGCTCCTCCTGGAAGTGTTTTCCAACCCCGGGGATTTTGCCCAGCGGGAGCTCGTGCAGGAACGTGGGCACGTCGGCGGGGCGGATGCTTGTCAGGCCTCCTGGCTTGTCCCAGTCCGAAGCGATCTTGGCGAGAAACTTGTTGGGGGCGATGCCCACGGAGCAGGTCAGATTGGTGTCGGACAGAATCTCTGCCTTCAGACGTCGGGCGAGGTTTTCCGGAGGTCCGAAGATTCGAAGCGTGCCACTTATATCCGCATATGCTTCGTCGACGGAGGCCTGCTCGACCACGGGACACAGCGCGCGCATGATGTTCATGATCTTGCCGGAGATTTCACGGTAGCGGGACATGCGGCCCGGCAGAAACACTGCGTGAGGGCAGAGTTTTTTGGCCTGTACGATGGGCATGGCGGATCTGATGCCGTATTTCCTGGCTTCGTATGACGCTGCCGAAGCCACTCCGCGCAGGGATTGTCCGATCACTACAGGTTGTCCCTGCAGCCTCGGATCGTCGGCCTGTTCCACGGAGGTGAAAAACGCGTCCATGTCCAAGTGCAAAATGACCCGTTTAAAGTCCGGGGCATCATTGAGAGGATCTTGCATATTGTTGATTGTCGGCGCTGCCCAGTCCTGGGTCAAGTCGTATTTGTCGCGGTGCCGCCCTTTGCCGAAGGCGATTTTATATTTCTTTCATTTTTCTGTCTTTGACAATAAAATGTGATAGAGCTAAAGATAATGAGACACGTTTTTAGAGAATTGTCCCTTTTTCATCTGAGTAGCAATATCAACCCGAGGAGTAGGACGTATGAAAGTTAAAAAATTGGTTCTTCTGGCACTGCTCGTGGCCATGTTTTCCGCCTCCGTGGCGGTGGCCGCCGAAAATTACGTGCGCAAGGTCGACAACTTCATAATCCTGGTGGACCGCTCCGGTTCCATGGATGAAAAGTATGTAGGCACCAAGGACAAGAAAATCGTTCTGGCCAAGGCCCTGCTTGAGCGCATGAACGGCATGATTCCCGAGCTTGGTTACATGGGCGGCCTGAATACTGCCGCTCCGGTAGGTGAACTCCAGGGTATGGAAGCATATTCCAATGCCGGTTACGGTGCTTCCCTGGCCAAGGTTCCTACACTGATCGGTTCCAATCCCACCCCTCTTGGCCATGGACTCGCCGCTCTTGAGCCTGCCCTGCAGAGCGCCGTGGGCCGCAGTGCGGTTATCATTGTGTCGGACGGACGTGAGAATGTCGGCGAAGGCTCCTTGCAGGTTGCCGCCGCCTTGGCTGAAAAATACGGCGTGTGTTTCCACACCATCAGCTTTGCCGACACTGTCAACGGCAACCAGGCCCTGCTTGATGCCATCACCGCTCTGAAGCCTTGCGGCGTTGGAGCTTCCGCTGCCCAGTTGGCCGATGACGCCGCTCTGAAGCAGTTCGTGCAGGACGTGTTCTACGATACGGCCGCGGTTGACCCTTGCTCCCTTGACGACGACAACGACGGCGTGAACAACTGCATCGACAAGTGCCCCGACACCATCAAGGGTCTGGCTGTTGACGCCGATGGTTGCCCTGTTGCCGATATCGTGACCCTCAAGATCAACTTCGACTTCGACAAGTCCGACATCAAGCCCGAGTACTACCAGGAACTGGCTGATTTCGCCTCCTACATGAGACAGCAGCAGTCCTTCACTGTTGTTGAAATCGCCGGTCACACCGATTCCGTGGGTTCCGATGAATACAACCAGAAGTTGTCCGAGCGTCGCGCCAAGGCCGTTCGCGACTATATGGTCAATGAACTCGGCATGGACGACAAGCTGTTCTCCGCCGTAGGCTATGGCGAGAGCAAGCCCATTGCCAGCAATGACACCGACGCAGGCCGCGCCGAAAACCGTCGCATCCTCGCCGAACTGAAGGGCGTCTTCAAGAAGAAGTAGTCTTTCAGGACGTTTGAAATCGTCAGAGGCGGTCCCTTGCGGGGGGCCGCCTTTTCTATTTGTCAGCGGCGCGAAAGGTGACTACGCAAGGCGTGTTGTGATGAGAGTGAGCATCTTTGGCTGGTTTGCGGATTTGAGCGCGGTCGATGACGGTCTAAATGGGAAGGTTGCATGCAGGAATACGTGGAAAAGGTTGGCGTCACGGACGTCGGGCAGCGTCTGGATGTTTTCTGGCAGGCTTGCCTTGAAGAGGAGGGCGTGGCCAGAAGCCGCGTCCAGGCCTGGATCAAGGACGGACGGGCGCGTATCAATGGGCAGGTCTGCACCAAGGCGGCAACCCGGCTCACACCCGGCCAGACCCTGACCTTGGCCCCGGAATACATCGATTCGAGCATCGTTCCCGATGACGGCCCCCTGGACGTTTTATTCGCCGATGACGACCTGGTCGTGATCAACAAGACTCCGGCCATGACCGTGCATCCGGCGCCGTCGGTGGCTGAACCGACGCTTGTGCACCGCGTGGCCCACCATTTTCCGGCCTTGCTGTCCCAGTCCGGGGAGCGTCCCGGTGTCGTGCATCGCCTGGACAAGGACACTTCCGGGCTTATCGTGCTGGCGCTGTCCGAGTCGGCGCGTCTGAGCCTGACCCAGGCCTTCGCGTCCCGCGAGGTCTACAAGGAATATCTGGCCCTGGTCGCCGGAGTGCCCGATTCTTCCGGTACCGTGAATCTCGCCCTGGGGCGGCATCCGAGCATCAAGACGCGCATGGCCGTGGTCGAACGTGGGGGACGCGCGGCCGAGACCCGCTACGAGCTGCTCTGGAGCGCTTCGGACAGGAGCGCTTCCCTGGTCCGGGTTCGCATCATGACGGGCCGCACTCACCAGATCCGCGTGCATATGGCCGCGCTGGGGCACCCCCTGCTGGGGGACTCGGTCTATGCCGACAAGACGACCGCCGCGCGCGCCCCCCGGCAGATGTTGCATGCCTGGCAGCTGCGTTTCGAGCATCCCCGGGGACTTGAGCCCCTGGAGTTTTGCGCTTCCCCGCCGGAAGATTTTATGCAGGTGCTGCGCGGGCTTTGCCGCGAGCGGGCCTGCATCGGTCTGACCGGAGCAGTGGGCAGCGGCAAGTCCACCGTCCGCGCGGTGGCCGAGGAGATGGGCGTGCCGGTTTTCTGCGCGGATCGGGTGGTGGCCGAAGCCTACGCCAGGGGCGGGGAGGGCTGCGCCATTCTGGAGCATCATTTCGGAAGCCGCTTCACGCAACCCGGAGGTGGCGTGGACAAGGACCTGCTGCGTGACGCCCTGGCCGAATCCGACAGCCTGCGCCGTGAGGTGGAGCGCCTGGTTCATCCCCTGGTGCGACATGCCCTGCATGCCTTTCGGGCCGCGCATGACGAGGACGTGACCCTGGCCGAGATCCCCCTGCTTTGCGAAGCCGGGCTAGCCGGCGAGATCGATCTGCTGGCGGTGGTCTACTGCCCGGATTCCCTGAGGCATGCCAGGCTGCAGGGCCGGGGATGGAGTCCGGAGCGGATAGTCATGGTCGATGCCTGGCAGTGGCCCCAGGCCAGAAAGGTGGGCATGGCGCAGTTCGTGGTCGACAACTCCGGCTCCCTGGAGGAACTTGAGTCCCGCGCGCGGGCCCTGATCCGGGTCGTGCATGGGATGCTGCTCGGCCATGCCGAGCGGTGCATGGAGGAGTTGCAGGACATTTTTGAAAATCCGGACACCATGGAAGAGGGGAGCTGACCCATGTTTCCTCTGCGCGACAACATCCCCTCCCGGCATCGATCCTACATGATGTGGACCCTGCTGGCCCTGAACATCGCTTTTTTTCTGGCCGGGCTTGGCCTGAGCAATGCCCAGGAGTTCAGGCTCTTTCATCTTTACGGCGTGGTCCCGGCCCGCTATTTCGATTCTCAGTGGGCCATGTTCCAGGGCTATCCCGAAGGGCTGCTCTTGCCTCTTGCAACGCACATGTTCCTGCACTCCGGCTGGCTGCACCTCATCGCCAACATGTGGACGCTCTGGATTTTCGGGGACAACGTGGAGGACGTGATGGGCCCCTTCAAGTTTCTCCTTTTCTACCTGCTGTGCGGTCTTGGAGCGCTGGCGGTGCACATGCTCACCAATTCCTCTTCCACCATGCCCGTGGTTGGGGCTTCCGGGGCCATCGCCGGGGTCATGGGCGCCTATTTCTTTTTGTATCCGCATGCCAAGGTGGTCACTTTCCTGCCCATCCTGATCATTCCCTTCATCTTCGAGCTGCCCGCCGTGTTTTATCTTGGAGCCTGGTTCATGACCCAGGTCTTCTCCGGTATGCTTGCTCCGGCCGGCGGCGGGGGAGTGGCCTGGTGGGCGCACATCGGCGGCTTCGTGGTCGGCATGCTCCTGCTGCGTTTTTTTCGCGACGATTCGCGCTGCTATTATTGCTACCGTTCCGAAACCTGGAAGGAGTGGAAGTAGGGCGACTGGACATTTGGCCCTGCCTCAATTAAGCGCTGATTCTTGTTTTGTCGCGCCGTCCTGCCTTTCATACCACAAGGATACCATATGCTTCAGATTGAAAACCTGCATGTCAGTATCGGTGACAGGGAAGTCTTGAAAGGGATCAACCTGAACATCGACGAAGGAGAGACGTTCATTCTCTTCGGTCCCAACGGTTCCGGAAAAACCACCCTGCTCATGACGCTCATGGGTTTTGGCGGCTACACCGTGACCGCGGGCAAGATTGTCTTCAAGGGTGTCGATATCACCGCAATGCCCACCTACGAACGGGCCCGGCTTGGCATCGGCATGTCCTTCCAGCGGCCGCCGACCATTCATGGGCTCAAAACCCGCCATCTTGTCTCCATGTGCGCCCGTGGCCGTGAGATTGACGTGGACGGCATGGCCAAGACCGTCAATTTTCAGGACTTTCTGAATCGTGACATCAATTCGGGCTTTTCCGGAGGCGAGATCAAGCGCTCCGAGCTTTTGCAGCTCATGGCCCAGAATCCGGACCTCATCCTCTTCGATGAGCCGGAATCGGGCGTTGATCTGGAGAACATGGTCCTGATCGGCAACACGGCCCGCGCCCTGCTCGACGGCGCGGCGGCTCCGTCGCCCGAAACGTGCATGCGCGACCTGCGTCGCCGCAACAAGACCTCGGGCCTCATCATCACCCACACCGGCTATATCCTCGACTACGTCAACGCCGACCGTGGCCAGGTCATGTACAACGGTGTGTTGTGCTGCGACACGCGGCCGACCAGACCCCGCGACATTCTTGATCACATCAGCAAGTACGGCTACAAGGAGTGCATCAGATGTCTGAACTAAGCCCAACCCTGGTCGATCTGAACTCCTATTCCTTCACCGGTCGCCAGAGCCCCGAGCTGCCCGATTTTTCCTCCCTGTCCGAAGAGAGCAAGCATGAGCTGCGCATGGTCGGGGTGGACGTCGACGCCACCGGCGAACGTGCGGGCACGTTTGTGCAATTTGACCACTCCACCGTGCATTGCAAGAGCTCGGGCAAGGGTGTGGAGGTGCTGGGCATTCGTCAGGCGCTCAAGAAATACGACGGCCTGCCCGAATATTTCTGGAAGGCCATGGACCCGGAAAAGGACGATTTCACCCGCACGGCGGCCAAGGAAGAGCTGCACGGCGGCTATTTCATCCGCACCGAGAAAGGGGTCAAGGTCGCCGAGCCGGTCCAGACCTGCCTGTTCATAAAAGGCCAGAACGTGGGCCAGAACGTGCACAACATCGTGGTCGTGGAGGAGGACTCCGAGGTTCACATCATCACCGGTTGCGCCACTTCCCACGACGTGACTTCGGCTCTGCATCTGGGCATCTCCGAATTCTACATCAAGAAGGGCGGCAAGCTGACTTTCACCATGGTTCACAACTGGGGCGAGGACGTCATGGTCCGGCCGCGCACGGTGGGCATAGTGGAGGAGAACGGGGTTCTTCAGAACAACTACGTCCTTCTGAAAAAGGTCAAGTCCGTGCAGTCCTATCCGACGATATATCTGAACGGCGACGGAGCCGTGGCCCGCTTCAATTCCGTCATCGTCACGCCCACCGGTTCCCATGTGGACACGGGCAACCGCATCGTGCTCAACGCCCCGAACACGCGCGGCGAGATCATTTCGCGCACCATCACTACCGGCGGGACCATCGTCGCGCGCGGCGAGATCATCGGCAATGCGGTTCCGGCGCGCGGACATCTGGAGTGCAAGGGCCTGATCCTCGGCGGCGGACTGATCCACGCCATCCCCGAGTTGCAGGGCTGCGTGACCGGTGTGGAGCTGTCTCATGAGGCGGCCGTGGGCAAGATCGCCCAGGAGGAGATCGAGTATCTCATGGCGCGCGGCCTGGACGAGGACGAAGCCACCTCGACCATCGTGCGCGGCTTTCTGAACGTGGAGATAATGGGGCTGCCCCAGGAACTGCGCGAGTCCATCGACCGGACCATCGCCGAACTGGACGCCAGCGACGCCATGTAATCGTCTTTATTCATTCGCAATGGCCCGGCTTGACCGGGCTTTTGCATTTCTGGAGGATGCCATGCCCGGATACAAGGGACATCTGGTCGGCGGGGTGCTGACGGGAGGCGCGGTGCTGGGGGGATTGTTCTGGACCGGGACGTATGTCCCGGAAATGCCGCAGTTGGCCGTGCTCGGCGCGCTGGTGCTGCTGGGGAGCCTCTTTCCGGACGTCGACACGGACTCCAAGGGCCAGCACATCTTTTATCTGACTCTGGCCGTGCTCGATTTCGCCCTCATCGTGCAGGGCTATTACAAGTGGGCGGCGGTGCTGGGGTTTGCGGCCATGTTCCCGGCCATCGGCCCGCATCGCGGCTGGACCCACACCTGGTGGGCCATGCTCGCCGTACCCCTGCCCCTGGTGCTGCTTCCGGTCTGGCTGTACGGCGCAACACCCAAGGCCATGGCGCCTTTTTACGGGGCGGCCGTGCTGGGGTATTTTTCGCACCTGATGATAGACAGGAAGTGGAGTTGAAGAGGCGGGAGCCTGCGCCCTCGGGTGCCCTTGAACAATTCAACCATCCGGGCGGGCGCAAGCCTTTGCAACCTGTGCAGGAAAAACGTTCGCGGGATTGAGTCGCCGAATCCGCCTCGACGTCATTCCCGCGAAGGCGGGAATCCAGGGTGCTTCAGCTCTCCATGTCCGCTCAGATCCGGATCTCTGATTCTCTTCAGCGCAGCCTGCGGCTGCTCCCCATCTTTTCCACCTCCCGCAGGTATTCATCCGACCTGTCCAGGTAGAAGGCCAGGGCCCGGGAAAAGTTCTTGCCTACCAGACCGTCCACGAACATCTGGCTGATCTCGCGGTAGCGTTTGAGAACGTACTGGGAGCGCAGAAAGATGAGCCATTCCTCCTTGCTCATGTCCTGGGATATGAATTCCAGGGCTTTGGAGGCGCGGGGTTGGTAGAGCCAGAAATACATCAGGTCCAGGGCGTTGACGATGAGCACCTTTTCCAGGTCGCGGGCTTCGTAGGAAATCGTTTCCATGAACATTTTGGGCGACTGGAGCATGTCCAGCACGTCTTCTTCCGGGAAAAGGACATCCAGGCGGGCAAAGGCGTCAAACATGGCGATGAGTTTGGCACGGTAGTCGGCCAGGCGCACCCTTACATTGTTGTGACGGTCGCCCAGCCCTTCGATAACCGCCGCCACGCAGTCCGAGGCGAATTTGGAGATGATGGCGGCCCATTTCTGCAGAGCCTGCTCCACCCCGGTCATTCCGGCCAGGTGCATGCTGCCGGCTATGCCGCTGTTGAAGAGAACGGCCAGGGGGATGGACAGGATGCTGCGGAAGAAGTTGGCCAGGACCACGGCACGCGGCAGGCCGCGAAAGGTGTTGTGGCTGGAGATGTAGATGCCGTTGGCCAGGGCCATGGACGCGAAAAGCAGGACCGGCTCCGTGGCCGTGGTGATGCCCAGGCCACGATCCAGGATAATGGTCTTGACCAGGAGGTCCAGCAGGGGGACGGAGAAGCCTGTGTACAGCAGATCGTCGGCAACGCGGCTCCAGCTGATCAGGGAATTCCACTGCAAAAGAGGTGAGCGCGTCAAGCCGCCCCCGCCGAGCACTGCCTGCAGGATGTTGCGCACTCCGGTGATGGCGAACCAGATCAGTCCTCCGAAATAGGCCAGGACCCACCAGTCCTTGGTCAGGGCAAAGGTCAGGAAGGCCGGAATGAATCCGACCAGTATCTTGAGGACGTTTTTCAGCCCCGTGTTCAGGTACTTCAAGGAAAGATGGTTATCGCCGGCCGCACCACTTTTTTTGGTGATGCGTAGCCCGTTGTCGTGCTCAAGCTGCACGCCGCCCAAGGTGACGATATTGCCACGGCGTTTGGGATGGATGTCGATGCTGTCGAGAAACCATTCCTGCTCCCGGCAGCATCCGGCCAGTTCCATTCCTGGGATCTTTCGCGCCAGCCTCAAAAGGAAAGTATCTTCATTTTTTGCGTGACAGCGGGTGCGGAAATGGACCGTCATCCTGGCGGTGACCGGAAGCTGCTTGCGCTGCCTTTGAGACTGGTTCAGCGCGATTTTCTGGGCTCGCTTGGGCAGAGTTTCAAGCACCACCACGCCCATCCCGTATTGGTGCCTGGACTGGCCCGTGGAGCCGCTTCCGATGCGCGAGCCGAGGGGCCGCTTCTTGTAGTACTTATGGAATGCTTCGATGTTGAAAAGAATGTCGAGGAGTTTGTTTTTGCGCGCCTCCATGAGCAGTAGTTCGCGTTCAAGCTCGGTCGCGTGTGAAAGGGCATTCTTGTTTCGCGAATGGGCCACTGTGTTTTCCAGGGCCAGGCGGTCTTCCTCGAAGGACCATATCACGGCACGGATGGCCCGCTTCAAGGCGATGACGTTGTCCTCGTTCAGGGCTTTTTGCAGCTCAGCGATCTGGGCGCAGGTTCGCTCCGGACTGATGGCGTCCACGGCATCGCCGGGACAGACCAGTTGCGAGGACACGGGCATCGACCATTTGCCCCTGGATGCGTCTTTGAGATTGTAGAGTTCGATGTTGCTGATATGTCCCTGGCAATCATACAGGATTTCCAGGGCATCGGCCGTGGAGAGATTGCTCAGGTTCAGCGTGAAATGTGACGATGAGTGAAATTTGGCCAGTCTCGGCAACAGTTCCCCGACCTTGAGGCGCAGCAGGGGTGGAACCTCGGGAGTGTCCTGGGGAATGGTCGGGTCGTGCAGTTCCGGGTTGCGGCATGGTTGCAGGTAGCGGTTGATGAGCAGTTCCGAGTCGATGGAGTTCAGGGCGTCGAGGCGTTCAATCAATTCCTTGCGCCTTTTTGGCGTGGCGGTTTCGTACTCCTGGGCCATGACCTGCGCGATCTGCTTGAGCTTTGGCTGCATGCCGCTCTGGATGTATTTGGCCAGGTGCAGGAGGGACGGCTGGCCCGTGCCCACGAAGGTGGCGAAGGCCTTTTCGTCGAGCAGGTCGAGTTCCAGTCCGTACTCCTGGGCCAATTCTCCGCGGTGGATGCGGTTGTATGCCTGCAACGCCTCGAATACGTATTTCTGCTGGTAGGCGGAAACCATCCGCCCTTCCTTCATGAAGGCCTTGACCGGCTGTTCCTCCAGAAAGGCGCGGAAGGACTTGGGGTCGGTGTAGCTCTGGGGTTCCCAGATCACGCGTACGTACTTGCCCCGAAAACGCGAGGACACATCGATGCCGATGCGAATGTGCATGCCCAGTATGCAGCCCGCTTCCAGAAGTTCCTCGGCCACCTCGGCGTCCACATAGTTGTAATAGACAACGGTCAAAAAGCGCACGCCCTTGATCCATGCGTCCATGACAAGATGGGTCGGGGATTTGCGGCCCTTGGTGTTGGCGTCGTGGACATGGTGGTCGAAGGCGAGCTGATTCCACTCCTCGGGCATTTCCAGAAGGTGGTATTTGTCGAGTTCGGCCCGGACCACGCGGGGCTTGCCGGAGGAAGCCATGCGGAAGTCGTGGGCGAGGCGCAGCTGGGTTTCCTCGTCTTCCCGGTGGCGTATGAGCTCCTTCATGATCTGCAGGAGCACCCGCGACGTGTTTTTCTGCAGGTAGGCGTTGCCCGCGAGAAGCACCTCGTCCTTGAGCGCGCGCAATGCGTTGAGGCGGTCGGAGGACATGCCCACTTCCAGGGAGCCGAGGAGGCTCGCGATGGCATAGGCGATGCGCAGTACCCGTGGCGCGGCCATTTCCTTGATGCCGTGCGGATGCATGCACGAATCGAGCAGGGAACGGATATTGGTGTTTTGCGCCGTGCGGTCCAAAACATCGTTGACGATGCGCAGCAGCGTATAGTCGTTGGAATCGAAGAAGAGCCGGGAATGCGCCACGTCTGGTCCTGTTGTAGACGAGCCTGGCCTAAGCCGGTTCGTTGTTCGTGGGGGAGGAGGCCTTGCGGCTGTCGTTGACGCACTTCTTGCGGTACGCGTCCTCAAGCTTGTAGAGCAGGTCTTCCAAATCGGCTGGCTTCATCAGGTAGTCGAAGGCGCCACGATTCATCCCTTCCATGGCCGCGTCGATGCTGGCATGGCCGGTAAGCATGATCACTTCGGTACTGGGCCAGTTGGCCTTGATTCTTCTCAGGACCTCCAGTCCGTCCATGCCCGGCATCTTCACGTCCAGGACAACCACGTCCCGGGGTTCCTCGGCCAGCATGGCCAGCGCCTGCTCTCCCCGCGACGCGCCCTGGGCCTTCAGGCCCCGCTTGGCCAGCCTTTTTATGATAGTGCGCAGGAAGTCTTCCTCGTCATCCACAAGCAATACAGAAAATTCTTCCATTTGGGCTCCTTGAAGTCTTTCGAACAGGCACCGACATCACGTAATTGCCTATAGGCATACATAGCCCGAGATGCGGCCGGGAGGCAACGCCCTTGTTGGTCCTTTGTCGCCGATAATACGGACTTTTACGTACGACACCCGAGATGCGTTTTGCTAGTTTGTCCGTTTAGGAGGAACAGCGTACGCGCATTCAAGGCCCCATCCCCCCACTTCCCTGGCAACTTGGCGTAATGGGCTATCTCGGCGGTATTCTGGTCTGGGCCCACGCCCTCCCCGTCGTGATCGCCTGCATGTTGACCGCGCTGGCATTTGCCCGTCGCGGCCGCACCATTGCGCTCATGGTGTCGTGTTTCGGGCTCGGGCTGCTCGCGGGGATGCCAGGGGTGGAGGATGATCAGATGGCGCTCTTGAATGGTCAGTTTCGAATGCAGGGAGTAGTGGATGCGGTGCGCACGCATCCGGGGCGCAGGATCAGTGTTCTGGTCCGCGATGTGGTGGAGCTGGACACAAACGCGACCCTGCCAGGCAGGCTGCTCTGGAGCTGGACGGATCCGCCCTTCATTCCGCAGGCTGGCCTGAAATTCACGGCCGATCTGCGCATCCGCGAACTGCGCTCAAGGGCCAATTTTGGTCTTTCATCGAGTGAGGCATACTGGAAGCGAAAGGGCGTTCGGCACCGCGCGTACTCACGAGGAGCCGCCCACGTAACCTGGGAAGAAGGACGGATCAGCCCTCGGGCCTGGCTGTTGAATCTGGCCAGTCCGCTGATGCCTGATACCCAGGGCGGGGCGGCGGTCCGGGCTCTGCTTTTCGGGGACAGGTTTTTGCTTGAGGCAGACTTCATGGACCGCATCCGCAGGGCCGGGCTGTCCCACAGCCTGGCTCTGTCGGGGCTGCATCTGGCGCTGGTCGCGAGCTTTGGCCTGGGCGCGGCCTCGGTCTTGAGCCGGGTCTGTCCCTGGCTGCTTCTGATCCTGCCGCGCCGGAAACTGGCCGTCCTTTCGGCTTTTCCTCTTGTCGCCGCCTATCTGTGGCTCGGCGATTTTTCTCCGTCGCTTCTGCGCGCCTTTGTCATGCTTACCGCCGTGTCCCTGCATCTATTTATTGGCTCACGGTCGCATCCGCAGGATGCTCTTTTTGCGGCCATGGCCGTGCTGATCATGGCTGATCCCGCCTCGGCCCACGATCTGAGCCTGCAGCTTTCCGTGCTGGCCGTCGGAGGCCTCGTTCTGTTCATGCCAATCGCTGCGGCCCTGATCGCTCCCTTGCGAGATCGCGGCGCCCTCTGGCGGCCCATTCATGGGCTGCTGACGCTTCTGGCGGTGACATGCTGCGCCAACCTGTTCATCCTGCCGGCGCAGGTCCTGTATTTTTCCGAGGTCACCGCGCACCTGTGGCTCAATCTTTTGTGGCTGCCGGTGCTCAGCCTGGCGGTGCTGCCCCTGGCCTTTCTGGGGCTTGCGGCGTCGCCGTGCTGCCCGCTCCTGGCCAAAGGATGTTTCTTCGCTGCCGCCTGGGGTGTGGACGTTCTGGATCGCTTTCTGGTGCTGCTCGATGGGGCGGGTTTTCTTGCCGTAACGCCCGTGCTGCGGCCTTCAGGGGTGCAGGTGGTCGGGTACGGGGTCGTGCTGGTGGCGGGAAGCGTGCTCCTGAGTCCCGCCCGGCCCAGGGCAAGGGCGCTTGCATTTCTGGGGCTGGGGCTGACTTTGTTGGCCGTTCCGCCATTGTGGCAGGAGGGCAGGCAGTGGCGCGACGAGGTTGAATTGACGGTCCTGGACACGGGGATGAGTCAGGCGATCATGGTGCGTGGCAGTACCGGCCGGACGGTGCTCGTGGATGGCGGGGGAGGCTGGAGCGCCGATTATGATCCGGGGCGGGCCGTGGTTGGCCCGGCCTTGAGCTGGCAGCATCCTCCCCGAGTTGACAGGGTGCTGTTGTCCCACGTTCACGCCGATCATCTGCGGGGTCTTTTTTACATTCTGGATGCTTTTGAGGTGGCCTGGTTCGGGTGGTCCGGACTTGTGGACCAGTCGAATGATTCGCGGCGGCTGGTGGAGAGGCTGGCGCAAAACTCCTGGCCGGCGCACCGGTTGCGCGCCGGAGACAAGGTGGTCATCGAGCCCGGTCTTCATCTGGAGGTGCTTTATCCTGCACCCGCCGAGACGGGCATTTCCGACAACGACACGTCGCTGGCGCTGCGCCTGGTGCGGAATGGGCGCGGCTTGGCCCTCTTGCCCGCCGATCTGGAAAAAAGCGCTTTGGAGCGGCTTATGAGGCAGGGAAGTGCGTTGACGGCCGAAGTGCTGGTGCTTCCTCATCATGGCTCCAAATCGAGCCTGCACCCCCGCTTCCTGGGCAAGGCCGGAGCGGCATGGGCCGTGGCGGCCTGCGGGCCGGGCAACCGGTTCGGTTTTCCTCATCCTTCCGTGGTGCTGGCCTGCAAGCGGGCGAGGCTTGAGGTCCTGACCACCGCCGAACATGGCGCGCTCAAATTTTGCTGGCGCGGAGAGAAGGCGGCGCGGGTCGAAAGCGCGCGCTTCGGAGCGCTTTGCAGGGATTGATCCGATTGTGCCTCGCGGGTCTTTCCTGTATGGGCGTGGCGGTACGGACAACCCAGAAGGAGAACCAGATGACAACCATCATGCCCGGTGACAAGAACCTGCGCAACGCCATCGCCTGGATCGAGGAGCATCGCCGCGAAGACCCGGATTTGAAGAAGCTCATGGCCCAGGCGGCCATGCGGTTCGACCTGACCCCGCCGGAAGAGCTGGCTCTGGCGAGATTCTACCGCGAGGAGGCCGTGTCCCGGTGATTCGAGTGCCTCTTCTGCAACGGGAGCTTTTCAAGGAGATGGGGATAATCGCCTCCATTTGCCTTGGCGGCTTTTTGTGTCTCATCCTGCTTGGCCGCCTCCTGCAATTGCGGGATCTGTTCATGGCCCAGGGCGTGACTTTTTTCGACCTGGTCAAGCTCTTTACCTATCTGAGCCCTTTTTTCCTGATCATGCTCATACCGGTGTCGTGCATGCTTGGACTTTTTTTGACTTTCCTGCGTATGGGCGCCGACCGGGAACTCATTTCCCTGCGCGCCGGGGGAGTCAGCATCTGGCCTCTCTTGCCCGCGCCCATGCTCCTGTGCCTGCTGTGTTCCGCGCTGACGGTATGGATTTCCCTCTCGGGCATATCCTGGGGCATGGACAATTTCCGGCAGACGGTGGTGGAATTGGCCCGCCACAAGACTTCCGTCAACGTACAACCCGGAGTCTTCAACACCTCCTTTCCCGGCCTGACCGTGTATGCCCGCCAGGCGGACCCGGGCAGCGGCGCGTTGCTGGACGTTTTCGTTCTCGACAGTTCAAGATCCAAGGCCCGTGCGACCATTGTCGCCCCTGTCGGCCAGATTGATTCCGACCCGGATCTTGGCCAGGTTTTCGTGCGCCTTAAGGACGGGCATGTCTACCGCGAGGAGGGTGGTGAGCTGAGCGTCATAAGCTTTGAAAGCTACATCCTTTCCCTGGACATGACACGCTTGCTGGGCGGTTTCGAGTTGAGTGACAAGGCCCCCAAGGAGATGTCCTGGAAGGATCTTCAAGCGTTGAAGGGCGACGGATTCAAGGACAGGAGCGAAAATTTTCAGCGCCGGGTGGAGATAGAACTGCACAAACGCTTTTCCTTGCCCGCGGCCTGCATCGTGCTTGGATTTTTCGCCCTGCCGCTGGCCTTTTTCTTTCAGGGCACGAAGCGCCAGTTCGGGCTGATCGTTTGCCTTGGCGCATTTTTCCTCTACTACGTGCTTTTGTCCGGGGGCATGTCCCTGGCTGAAAGCGGGGTGTTGACACCGGCGTTGGCCCTGTGGCTGCCCAACTTCATTTTCCTGCTGGCCGCGGCGGTGGGCATGTGGCTGGTCGCGACGGAGAAGGAGGTCAATTTCCGGATGCTGCGGTTCTGGGTACTCAGAACCCTGGGCCTGAAGGGGGCAGACGCATGAAGCTGCTGACACGTTACATCCTGCGGCAAAATCTTTTTCTTCTTCTGCTGGTTTGCGGCATCGGCCTTGGGATCTATGTCTTCATCGATCTTTTCGACAGGCTCGATGACTTTCTGGAGGCGGGGGTAGGTCTGTCTTCCGTTGGGGCCTATTTTCTCTACCGCACGCCCTTTATCCTGGCCCAGATCTTTCCTGCGGTTTTCCTGATCGCGCTCATGGTGCAGATGGGGCTCATGCTGCGCAGCCGCGAGCTTCTGGCCCTGGAAGCATGTTCCGTGTCACCGGGGGCTGTGGCCAAATCCGTGATCTGGTACGCCCTTGCCCTCTGCGTGGCGCAGCTTCTTTTTTCCGAGGCGTTGGGCGTGAGCGGTCACAGGGCGGCGGATCGGATCTGGAACGAGGAGGTGCGCAACCGTCAGATTGAAAAACGGCAGCTGGCCGACATCTGGTTTCGCGAGGGCAATCGCATCGTGCACATGGGCGAAGTGACTCCGGCCGCTGGTCAGGGTTCAAGACTGACGGTGCATGTCCTGGAAGATGACGACGCCGGGAGCATAAAAGAGATCCTGCGTGCCCGGACATTCAAGTCGACTGCCGCCGGCTGGCTTCTGACGGATGTGACGCGCACGTTCCCTGCGTCCTTCGAGGTGCTCGAAGCGGCGCAAATGGAGCTTGACCTGCGTACCGATCTGGGCAGCTTTCTGATCGTCGATCCCAAGACCCGGCTTGAGTCGTTGCCGCTCTGGCAACTGGGAGCCGAAATACAGCGGCTGCAAGATTCCGGTTCGAACATCGAGCGTTTGCAGACCGCCTGGCACATGAAGCTGGCCTATGCGGGCTCGGTCCTGGTCATGGCGCTCATCGCCCTGGCCGTGGTGTCTCTTTTCGGGTCGCTTTTCGTCATCATCCCCATTGGGCTGGTGGCCACATTCTGCTATTACGGATTGTTCGTGCTGTGCGCCTCGGCCGGGGAAAAGGGCCTTGTGCCGCCGATGCTGGCAGCCTGGGCGGCCAATGTTTTCTTCACGGCCGTCGCAGGCGGATGGATGCTGCGCGGCCGGTCCTTTCATCTGGGTTGATTGCCGACAGGGGGCTGGGATGGTCTGGTGGATTACGATTGGCGGATTTTTGCTCGGATGTCTGGTTGCCTATGCCCTGGTTCAGGGAAGCTCGGATGATGACGATGACTCACAGCCCTGAGGCAGGGTCTTTTCGACGGGCTCCAGGTACCTGGTGAGAATCCGCAGGATTTCAGGATAGAAATCGTCAGAAAAGCTCAGCCCCAGGATATTTTCCTTGGCCAGCAGGCGGGCGCGGGTCGAGCCGAAGACCGTGGAGAAGATGACGCTGGCGGCCAGATTGGGCTCCAGATCCGCGCGGATGGAGCCGTCGGCGATGCCCTTGCGCAGGCACTCAAGCATCTTTTCGACTACCTTGGAGCAGACATTCAGGATTTCGGAGTTGTCCGCGTCGACGGTGTTGGCCAGAAACGGGGAGCAGCGCAGCAGGGTCAGGAAGCCTGAGTCGGGCTCCGTGGACGCCTTCAGGATGCATTTGGCGAAATTTAGCACGCCGCTCAGTCCGTCGGATGCATAGTACTGGCTCTCGTCGATCTTGAGCAGCAGGTTCGAGAGGATGTCAATCTCCACCAACTGGAACAGATTCTCCTTGCTTCCGTAGTGATGGGCGATGAGCCCGTCGGCGATACTCGCCTCCTGGGCGATGCGCTTGTAGGTGGTTTCCGCGTACCCCAGTTCCCCAAAAAGCCGTTTGGCCGTCTTCAGAATGCGTTCTTTGTTGCCTATGGCCACTTGCCTTCTCCCCTTGTTTTTTTTCTGACTTGTACCCAGCCCCCATTGACCAGTCCACCATTTTTCCGTCCAAATCCTGCTTGTCCGTTCAATAAAGCTGATTGCCTGAAAATGAGGATGAGTACGGGCAATGCTCTTTAATGGCGGTGCGTTGCAAAACTCTTGACGCAGAAACCTTCTTCATTTAGCGCTCTAGCAAAAATATATTGAGCGCGCACTTAAGGTGCTTCGCTTGTGGCGAAAACAGTGCAACTAAGGGGAGGATGGATGCAAACTTTGAAATCGTGGGTCATTGCTTGGAGTCTGGTGCTGTTAACCGCGCAATTCGGCTTTGCGGCCGGGTTCGGCATTTATGAATGGAGCGCTCGCGGCAACGCCCTGGGCGGGGCCACGGTGGGCCGTGCTGACGATCCATCCGCCCTTGCCACAAACCCGGCAGGCATAACCCAGCTTGATGGCTTGCAGGTTCTGGGCGGGTTCACGGCAATTCATCCGGTGCTTGACCTCAAGACTGACGGCAAGTGGTATTCCTCGGACAAGGATTCCCTCTGGATTCCGCCGCATTTTTTCGCCACCTGGAAGGTTAACGACCGCTACTCCATAGGCCTTGGAACGTTCTCCCGCTTCGGCCTGGGCTCCGTTTTTGATGAAGATTGGGGCGGCCGTTACAATTCCTACGAAGCCATTATCGAATCCATGTCCATCAATCCCAACGTGGCTGTAAAGGTTACAGACAAGCTTTCCGCTGCGTTTGGTGTCGAAGCGATGTATTTAAATTTTTCTAAAAAACAAAAATTCAGCCTTGCTCCATATTCTTCAAACCCAGATGGAGATTTAAAGCTTGAAGCCGATGGTTGGGGTTACGGATTCAATATGGCTTTGCATTATCAGCCATGTGATTATGCTAAGATTGGTCTTTCTTACAGAAGTCCTGTGACGATGAAAGTTAATGGAGATGCAGAATTCTCTACTCCTGACTGGATTTATGCATATCCTGGAGTTCCTGGAGTAGCTTTTACAGATACATCTGCAAGTGGAACTGTAACATTGCCTGACTCTTTTTCTTTTGGCGTCGCAATATATCCCCTGGAAAGGCTTAGTGTCGAAGTTGGAGCAG
Organism: Desulfomicrobium macestii; assembly: GCF_014873765.1. Classification (NCBI taxonomy): domain Bacteria; kingdom Pseudomonadati; phylum Thermodesulfobacteriota; class Desulfovibrionia; order Desulfovibrionales; family Desulfomicrobiaceae; genus Desulfomicrobium; species Desulfomicrobium macestii. The sequence goes on from NZ_JADBGG010000018.1 coordinate 69,917, forward strand.
TATATACATTGTGGAGCAAGTATGACGAACTGAAGATCAATTATGGAGATGCGGTTGTTCTCAAGCCAGGCGTTGGCCTTGTTGATCAGACAGTTCAGGAGAAAAATTGGGATGACGTATGGCGCTTCAACATCGGTGTTGAATACGCCGCTCTGGATTGGCTCGATCTGCGCGTAGGATACGTCTATGACCAGTCTCCTCTTCAGGACGACACCATCGACTACATGGTCCCGGCCAATGACCGTCACTTGTTGAACGGTGGTCTTGGTTTTCATTGGGACAGCTGGGTTGTGGACGTGAACTACACTTACCTTATGATCATGGATCGCGACATTGACGCCAGGGCAGCGGATTATGTGCGTGAAGGTGAAATCGACAACGCCGATGCGCATATGGTCGGCCTGTCCATTGGTTACAAGTTCTAGCTCTTATCCAGGAATCAGACACTTGAAGTCAAAAAAAACGCCCCGCATCGCGGGGCGTTTTTTTATGCTCTGTTTTCGGCGCAGGGAGGGGGGGCGGGTTTTTGCAACGCTTCGGCTCAGGTACGGAACCGCCCGAGCAGGTTGAAGAGGTTGGAGGCCAGCCGGCGCAGCTCTTCCGCGTTGAGGGCCACTTCCGCCGTGTTCCGGTTGGTGCTTTCGGCCGCGCTGTTCACGTCCGCTATCTCGTCCGAGATGTCCCTTATGACCGCCGAACTCTGGGCCACGTTCACGTTGATTTCCTGCAGTCCTTGCGAAGCCTGCGCCACGTTGCCGGCGATGTCGCGCGTGGCCACGGACTGCTCTTCGATGGCGGCCGCCACGCTGGCGATGATGTTGTTTATCTCTTCGATGATCTTGGAGATGGTGATGATCTGACCTTCGGTGGTCTTGGACGTTCCCTGGACCTCGACGATACGCTCCTTGATCTCCTCCGTGGCTGTCGCGGTCTGCTTGGCCAGTTCCTTGATTTCATTGGCGACAACGGCAAACCCGCGCCCAGCTTCTCCAGCTCTCGCGGCCTCGATGGTGGCATTGAGGGCCAGCAGGTTGGTCTGATCCGAAATCTCGGTGATGATGGCGGTAACCTTGCCGATATCCATGGCCGCGTCGCCCAGCGCGCTCATTGCGGCTGTCGCGGCATCGGCCTCGGTCATTGCCCGCCCGGCGACGGTTCTGGCCTTTTCGGTGTTGGAGGCGATCTCGGTTATGGTCACAGCCATTTCTTCGGTGGCCGTGGCCACCATGTTGGTGTTCTGGGTGGTCTGCTCCATGGCGGCGGCCACGCTGCCGAACCTTGTGTTGAGATCCTGGGTCGCGGCGGCCACGGACTCTGCCTTGCGCGCCGCCTCGTTCGCACCGGAGGTCAAAGCCTGGGAGATGGACAGCAGGCGGTCCGAAGCGTTGTTCAGGCTTCCGCCGTTTGAGACAACCTCGCTGATTATGACGCGCAGCTTTTCCAGAAAGGTGTTGAACCAGCGCGCCATCTCGCCGATCTCATCGTTGGAGGTCACTTCGAGCTTGCGTGTCAGATCTCCTTCACCCTCGGCCACATCCTTGAGCATGCCGGTGGCGTTGATGACGGGTCTGGCCATGGTGTTGGCGAAGAATGCGGCCAGAGTCAGGAATATGGCCACGAGCACCACGGCCATGATCGCCATCTTGCGCAGCATGGAGTTGAATCCGATCATGACCTCCTCTTTTTCGATGACTCCAATGAGCTTCCAGCCCAGTCCCTCGATGGTGTGCACCTGGGCGAACCAGTCCTTACCGTCCATGACCACTTCCATTCCTCCCTGGTCGATCGTGTCCAGTTGCGCCAATGCCGGGACATCGCTTTCATTCATCTTCTTGAAATTGAGGTTTTCATGCCTGGGGTTGGCCAGGATTGTCCCGTCGTCCTGTACGAGAATCACGTATCCTGTCTGGCCCATGGGAGACTTTTCGATCAATTCGGTCAGCACCCCGAGCCCCACGTCCAGCCCTGTGCAGCCGATGATCTCGCCGCCTTCGGTGGTGATGGGGAACATGTTGCTGATGACCGCCTCGCCCGTCGTCGAAAGATAGGCAGGAGAAATGGATGCCTTGTTCGGAGTAGCCATGGCCGTGGTGTACCAGGGGCGTTTGCGGGGATCGTAACCGGGAGGCATCTCGCTTTCGCCTGAAGAGACGAAGCCGCCCCATTTGGTGCCGAGAAACACTTCGACGTATTCGGGATGCGTGGTGTGGATATTTTTAAAAAACCGCGCAATATTTTCTTCCAACGGACTGCGCACGATGTCCTTGGGAGCTTTCTTCACGGTCTCCTCGACATAGCTGTGCAGGCTTTCATCGGCCTGGAGCACCAGGGCGTCGCGGGCGATCATGGTCGTCATTTTCAGCGCCTTGTCGACAAAGATGCCGATGGCCCGGTCTATCTGGGATAATTCCTTGCCCGCGGAATTGTGAAACGTGTCGATGGACGATTCACGAATCTGGAGCCCCAGCACGACACATATGATCAGGATCGAGGTCAGGATGGTGGTGGTGAAGGCCAAAAGAAGCTTTTTTCGAATGGAGAGCTTCATGCGGATCTCCTTCCCCGTTTGGGGATGGGCTGATGTGACGGGCTGGTTCAAAGGGGGGGTACATATTTTTATGTATATGAGTAGAGCAGGATAAATCCAGTGTTTTTTGAGAGGAAATGCTCTTGTCACAGAATCGGCTTTTGCGGTCGGTCATGAATGTATGATCGGCGCAGGGCGGAGAGCCAAAAAAAAGCCGGTTACCCGGCTTTCAGGAGCACTTCAGTGCTCTTTTCTGGTGCGAAAATGTGGTCAGCAGTTGTTTGTGGCTGCAGGATCGCTTTCTTTTTCCTTGACCAGATATATGGCAGGCAGGGACACGAGGGTGGTGGCGAATTTGATCAGGGTGTTGCTGAAGAATATGGACCAGACCACGGCCCCCTCGAACAGGCCGCCAAAAGCGATCCAGCAGAAGATGAGGCTGTCCAGCGGGATGCTGACCGCGTTGCTGACCAGGACCCTGGACCATTGATGCCGGGCCGTGACCTTTTCCTTCCACAGGCTGTAGATTTCCGTGTCGGTCAGTTCGGAAATGACTTCGGCGATGATGGACGCGAAAACAAGCCGCCACAGGGGGGCCAGCACCTGTCCGAACTCCGCCTGCGAGCCCACGCCCATGTCCGGCGGCAAAATGGAGACCATCCAGAAATAGGCGGCCATGAGCAGATTGAAGCCGGCGGCGGTGATGATCATGAGCCGCGCGCCCTGCTTGCCCATGGTCTTGTGGACCATGTCGCGCAGGGTGAATGTCAGGGGATAGATGAAGGTGCCGGCGTCGATGGACATGCCGCCGAGTATGACGATGCGCAGGGAACCGACATCGGAAAATATCTGCAGGGCGATATAGGACGCCACGAGAATGACGATTGCGTTCATGGGATGCTCCGGAAGATGAATTCGGGCCTTTCCCTAGACTGAAGCGGCTGGGCTGTAAATGCCGGATTTGGGCATGCGCACGATCAGAAAAAGGGGTCCGACAGGTTTTCCGGTCAGGCCTGTTCGGATTCCTGCGCCAGTCGTTCGCGTTTGCGTTCTTCCAGACGCAATTCGCGGCGCATCATGGCTTCGCGGTTGCGGCGCTGGTGAGTCGGAGTCTCAAGGATGAGGTCCGGCACGGGCGCGGGCTTCTTGTCCGGGCCCATGGCCACGAAGGTCAGGTAGGCCGAGGCCGCGTGACGCTGCTCTCCGGTCATGAGATTTTCCACCACCACGCGAACCCCGATCTCCATGGACTGTTTCCCGACCCTGTTCACGCTGGCGTGCAGCAGCATGAGTTCTCCCACCTTGACGGCGGCCTTGAACTCCATGCGGTCGATGGAGGCCGTGACCACGCTCATGCGCGCGTGGCGCATGGCGCAGACTGCCCCGGCCAGGTCGAGGTGCTTCAATATCACCCCGCCGTGCACGTTCCCAGCCGGGTTGGCGTCTTCCGGCAGGGCGCGGTGGGTCATCAGGGTCTCGCTTTCGCTGACCTTGCGGGCGATAGAGCTCACGAGAGCCGTCCTTCTTCCAGTGCGTGGCAGGCGGCCTGACTGCCGCCCGGCTGGGGCAGCAGAGGCGGAATCTCACGGCGGCAGCGTTCGTCGACGAACGGGCAGCGGGTGTGAAAGACGCAGCCCGTGGGCAGCAGGATGGGAGTGGGCATCTCGCCCTTGAGGCGGATGTGCGAAAATCCCTTGCCGCCGAGCTTGGGGATGGCCGAGAGCAGCGCGCGGGAATAGGGGTGGCGCGGATCGCCGTAGAGGTTTTCCTTGCTGGCCAGTTCACAGAGCGTGCCCAGATACATGACGGCCACGCGGGTGCTGATGTGCTCGACCACCGAAAGATCGTGGGTGATGAACATGTAGGTCAGGCCGAAGCGTTCCTGACAGTCCATGATCAGATTCAGGATCTGCGCCTGGATGGATACGTCCAGGGCGGAGATGGGCTCGTCGGCCACGATGAACTCCGGGTCGACCATCAGCGCGCGGGCGATGCTGATGCGCTGGCGCTGGCCGCCGGAAAATTCGTGAGGAAAGCGTCCGGCCCAGGCCGGGTCGACTCCCACCTGACGCATGACCTCGGCCACCTTGTCCCGGACCTGCGAATTCGAAAGGTCGGGGAAGTGGAAATGGGTCGGTTCCTCGAGAATCTGGCGCACGGTCATGCGCGGGTTCAGCGATGCATAGGGGTCCTGAAAGACCATCTGCATCTTGCGGCGGTAGGGGAGCATCTCCTTGGGCGAGAGATTGTCGATGCGCTGCCCGCGAAAGGCGATTTCGCCGCTGGTGGGCGGGTAAAGGCCCAGCACCGTGCGCCCGAGGGTGGACTTGCCGCAGCCGGATTCGCCGACCACGGAGAGAATCTCGCCCTGCACGATGTCGAGGGAGACGTCGTTCAGGGCCTTGACCGTGGTCGTGGTCAGGGTCGGCATCGCGCCGGAAAAGCTGATCCGGTCCAGAAAGCCGCCGGAGATGTCGAAGTGCTTCACCACATTGGTGATCCGCACGAGGGAGTTGTTTTGTGCTGTCATGATCTACCTGGTTTGCGCGTAAAGATGACAGGCCACCAGGCCCGAGTTGTCCGAATTGCCGAAGAGTCCGGGCGTCTCGCGCCGGCAGATGTCCATGGCGTGTTCACAGCGCGGATGAAAGGCGCAGCCCGGGGGGATGCTGGTCAGGTTGGGCATCATGCCCGGAATCTGGTGCAGCCTGCCGCGCCCGCTCCCGCCCTGGGGCAGTGCCTGGATCAGGCCCTTGGTGTAGGGGTGCCGGGGACTTCCGACGATGCTTGTGGTCGAACCCTGCTCCACGATGCGCCCGGCGTACATGACCGCGATCTTCTCCGTGACCTGCGAGACCACGCCAAGGTCGTGAGTGATGAGGATGAGCCCCATGTTCTCGTGTTTGCACAGTTCAAGGAGCAGGGCCATGACCTCGGCCTGGATGGTCACATCAAGGGCCGTGGTGGGTTCGTCGGCGATGATCAGGCTCGGGTTGGTCAGGAGCGATATGGCGATGACCACGCGCTGGCGCATGCCGCCGGAGAGTTCATGAGGATACTGGCCGAGGCGTTTGCCGGGCGAGGAAATGTAGACCTTCTGGAGCTTTTCGAGCGCGATCTCGCGGGCATGGGCGGTGCTGACCTGATTGTGGGCCTGGATGGTCTCGACCATCTGGGTGCCGATGGTCAGCACGGGGTTCAGGGTCATCATCGGGTCCTGGAAGATCATGCTGATGCGGTTGCCCCGAATGTCGCGCATCTGCTCCAGCGGATAGGAGCTGATCTCCTCGCCTTCGAAGAGGACGCGGCCGGAGGCGATGAATCCGGGCTTGCTTATGAGGTTGATGATGGAGAACCCGGCCACGGACTTGCCCGCGCCCGATTCGCCCACCAGTCCCATGCGTTCGCCGGGATTGAGCGTGAAATTGATGCCGTTCAAGGCCGTGAGGTCTCCGGAACGCAGGCCGAATTTGACCACCAGATCCTGCACTTCAAGAAGATGGGTCATTGGTCATCCTTTGTACAGTTTGGGGTTGAGAACGTCCTGCACCCAGTCGCCGAGCAGGTTGATGACCAGAATCAGCAGCACGAGCAGAAATCCGGGAAACATGGTGATCCACCACGAACCGCTGAAGATGTAGTCGAAGCCCGAGTTGATGAGCGATCCCAGGGACGGCTTGGTGATGGGCATGCCCAGCCCCAGAAAGGACAGGGCGGCCTCGCTCATGATGGCGTGGGCCACCTGTACGGTGGACAGAACCAGGATGGGCGACATGGTGTTCGGGAGGATGTGCCGCCACATGATGCGGCCCGCGGGCAGGCCCATGACCCGCGCCGCCTCCACGTACTCCTTCTTTTTCTCGGCCAGGACCGAGGCGCGCACGGTGCGCGCGTACTGCGGCCACTCGGCGATGCCGATGACCAGCACCAGAAATGGCACCGCCATGCGCTCGAAAGAGGCCACGCCGAAGACGGCCTGGAAGATGGCCGAGAGGAAGATGGCCACCATGAGGGTCGAGAAGCTGAGCTGCACGTCGGCCATGCGCATCAGGAAATTGTCGATCTTTCCTCCCTTGTATCCGGCCAGAAGGCCGAGCACGATGCCGATGACTGCCTGCATGAACACGGCGCCGACGCCGATGATCAGCGAGATGCGCATGCCGTAGAGCATGGTGCTGAGCATGTCCCGGCCCTGGGCGTCGGTGCCCAGGGTGAAGCTCTTGTCGCCTCCGTCCATCCACACGGGCGGGAGTTCCGAGTCCATGATGTTGATGGTGGTGGTGTCATAGGGGTCGTGGGGAGCGATGACCGGCGCGCCGAAGGCGGACAGGGTCAGCACGGTCAGCACGACGAAGCTGCTCATGGCCACGGGGTCATGCAGAAAACTGTACAAAAAGTACGAGCCGCGGAATTGCTTCCAAAGTCTCATTATTTCCTTCCTGTGATGCGGACCATGGGATTGACCAGGCCATAGATGATGTCAACGGCGGTGTTCACCACGACAAAGATGATGCCGACAAAAATCAGATAGGCCACCAGAAGCGAGGTGTCGGCACGCTCGACGGCTTCCAGGAAAAGAAAGCCGAGTCCGCCCCACTGGAAAACCGTCTCGGTCAGAATGGTGAAGGCGATCATGGTGCCGATCTGAACGCCGCCCACGGTGATGACCGGCAGGAGCGTGTTCTTGAAGGCGTGCACGAACCAGATGCGCATGCGCGGCAGGCCCTTGGCCCAGGCGAACTTGACGTATTCGGTCTCTAGCACCTCCATCATCTCCGAGCGGATGAGGCGCACGAAGAGCGGCAGCATCAGCGCGGTCAGGGCCGTGGTCGGCAGGATGAGATGCCGCAGGCCGTCGAGGGTCAACAGCCCGGATTCCCAGCCCCAGACGTTCACGGTTTCCCCGCGCCCGTAGGACGGCAACCAGTTCAGTTCGATGGCGAAGACGTAGATGAGCAGAATGGCGATGAGAAAAATTGGTACGGACACGCCGATGGTGCTCAAGCCCATGATCAGCCTTGAAAGCAGCCTTTTGGGATAGATGGCGCTGTAGATGCCCATGGGTATGGACAGGACGACAATGAGGAAAGTGCAGCACATGACCAGCTCGATGGTGGCCGGAGCCTTGTTCAGGATGACTTCCATGGCCGGCTTCTTGTAGAAGAAGGACTGGCCGATGTTGCCCTGCATGGCGCCTTTCAAAAAGCGTCCGTACTGGATGAGAAACGGGTCGTTGAGCCCCAGCTTCTCGCGGATGGCGTCGCGCTCGGCGGCTGAAACCGAAATGCCGGTCAGTTCCCGCACCGGGTCGCCCACGCTCTGCTTGAGGGCGAAGCCGATGAAGCTGATGATGAGCATGACGATGATGGCTTGAATAATACGGCGGACAGTGAATGCAAACATGTGTGAATCCGTTGCCGTCCTGACGGTCAGGAGCGCCTGCGGCCGCGCGGACGGGGGGTGTTTGTTCGAAAAAGGGCAGGCCTCGTGAAAAGCCTGCCCCGCGTACACAGTCTTGGCGAATGGATCAAGTCTTCAAACGGGACTATTCCACGACCAGGTCGCCAAGGTAGGGGAAGTCCATGATGTTGACGACGGGCTCGATGTCCACGCCCTTCTTGGCTGCCCAGGACAGATTCTGCCAGTGCAGGGGCACGTAGGCGGCATCTTCGTAGGCGATCTTCTCGACTTCCTGCAGCAGCGCTCTGCGCTTGACGCGGTCGTTCTCGACGTTGGCCTGGTTGACCAGTTCGTCAAGCTTGGCGTTGCAGTAGTTGCCGCTGTTGTACTGGCCCTTGCCGGTGTCCTTGTTGGGGCACATGAGCAGGTACTCGGAGTAGTTGGCGGAGTCCTCGGTGTCGGAATGCCAGCCGATCATCTGGATGTCGGCCACCTGGGCGTCGAACTCATCCCAGTACTGGGCCTTGGGCATGGTTTTGAGGCTGACCTTGATGCCGATCTTGGAGAGCATGGAAACCACGGCCTCGGCGATCTTTTCGTCGTTCACGTAACGGTTGTTGGGGGCGATCATGGTCGCCTCGAAGCCCTTCTCGAATCCGGCTTCCTTCATGAGCTGCTTGGCCTTGGCCAGATCGAAGCGGGGAGTCAGACCTTCCACATAGCCGTCGAAGCCTTCGGGACCCTGCTGCTGCGCGGCGGTGGCGGTGCCCTTCATGAGCTTGGCCACGATGCCGGCGTTGTCGATGGCCGCGATGATGGCCTGGCGAACCTTCAGGTTGGCGAATTCGGGCTTTCTCTTCTGGTTGAGCTGGAAGGTGATGATGCGGCTGCCGGCCATGCTGACCAGATTGATGTCCTTGTTGGTGCTCAGACGATCGAAATCCTGGGGAGGAACAGGGGCGATGAAGTCAACGCCGCCGGACAGAAGGGCCGCCGTGCGGGTCGCGTTTTCCTTGATGGGGGTGAGGATGATCTCGCTCACGTTGCCCTTGCTGTCCTTGTCCCAGTAGTCGGCGAAGCGCTTGTAGACCATCTTCACGCCCTGCTCGCGGGATTCCACGTAGAAGGGACCGGTGCCGGACTGGTTCTGGTTGGCAAACGAGTACTCGGTCTTGACGATGGCGTCCTTGGGCAGGCCTTTCTCGTCGGTGCCGGTGTAGAATTTGGAATCAAGGGGGAAAATGTAGGTGGCCATGTTTTCCACCAGCGGATAGGGCTCGGTGGTGATGATGTCGATGGTGTAGTCATCGATGATCTTCGGCTCGGCGAAGGACGTGAACAGACCCTTGAAGTCCTCGCTCTTCTTCAGGCGGTCCATGGTCCAGGCCACGTCGGCCGCAGTGAAGGTGTTGCCGGAGTGAAACTTGACGCCTTCGCGCAGATAAAAACGCACGGTCAAATCATCGATGCGCTCCCACTTGGTGGCCAGGCGCGGTTCGAACTTCATGTCCTTGGTCCAGCGGATCAGCGGATCAAAGCACAGATGGGTGTACTGCAGCATGCCGCCGGAGAGCTGGACATGCGGGTCCATGGATTCCGGGTCGGCGTCGAGGGCCATTTTCAGCGTCTTGCCCTGGGCGGACGTAGCAAGAAAAATGAATGCCAGTGCGAAAAAGAGCAGTTTTTTCACAAACAACCTCCTTGAATGATGAATCGGTATGACGTCCTGCCGGGAACATCCCGGCGGGGTTTTCACATGAGCTTGGGCTGGTTGATAAGTATTTGGCAAAACAATCTGATTCGTGCCTGGCCGTAGATGACAAGGCGGCAATACGCATAGCTGATTATGGAAAATAACTGAAGCGAAAAATTTCCCCGGACTATATATAATCGGTTCTGGTCGATGACCAGGGCCCCGCCGCCGAATTCCGCCTGTGGGCTGGATTTCCGTAAGCATCGCGGCTAACGTGCCGCACTTTCACTGCATCAGCGCTTGAACTTGTCCGTGGAGACTTCGCATGCGATCGATATTTTTCTGGATGATTTTTTTGCTGCTTCCGTGCCCGCTCCAGGCCCGGACCATCGTTTTCGCCCCTCTGCCCATGGAAAGCCGGGAGACGGTGCTCAAGCAGTTCATGCCCCTGGCGTTCTACCTGAAGCAGACCCTGGGGCATGAAATCGAATTCGATTACTCTGACAATTACGCTCAGATTCTGGAAAAATTCAGGCAGGGCAAGGTCGATCTGGCCTACCTGGGGCCGCTGCCCTACGTGTCGCTTCGCAGCATCGACGAGCACGCCGTGCCGCTGGTTCATTTCAACGAAGCTTCGGGAAGGCCTCTTTACACATGCTCCATTGTCGCCCTCGCCGACGCGAATTTCACCCTGGCCAACATGGAGAAGCGCAAGGTCGCCTTGACCCAGCCTTTGTCCACCTGCGGCTTTCTGTCCACCAACGGCTTGCTGCGCAAGCAGGGCTCCAGTCTGGCCGGAAATTTGTACCGTTACGTGAGCAAGCACGACGAGGTGGCCATGGCCGTGGTGCGCGGCGAGTTCGATATCGGCGGGCTCAAGACCGCCATCGCCGAGAAATATGGACACCTCGGGCTGGTCGTGCTGGCCCGCACGTCCCCGCTTCCTGCCTTCGCCCTCATCGGCAACGGCGCGACCTTGAGCGCCGTGGAGCGAGAAGCCATCCGCGATGCCCTGACCCGCCTTGATCCGGCCGGAAGGGACAAGGCGCTGCTCGAAACCTGGGGCGCGAACATCCGCCATGGGGCGGTGCCTGCCCGGGACGGCGATTATGCTCCGGTGCGCGAGCTGCTTGGAGACACCCTCATTCCGGAAACCGGAAACTTCTAGATGGCTTCCATCCGCGAATCCATCCGTGAGTCCATCAACGAGCGCCACTTATTGGTGGTGCTCACCCTTGTCATCGGCCTTGGCGCCTGTTTTTTTCTGTACACGCACTTCGCCCAGAAGGAGCGGGCTCATTTCTCCGAGAAGAAGAGCGTCCTTGAGACGGCTTTCAAGGCCAGCGTGCAGATGTACCGACTGGCCATGGAGGGATTTTACGACACGTCCCTGAATACCGGGGAAGTGCTCGAACTCATGCGCGAAGCTTCCGGGGCGCAGGAGAACGAAAAGGCGCTGGCGCGCGGGCGTCTCTACAGAAAGCTGTTTCCGCTTTTCGAGGCCATGCAGCGTCAAAACCTGCGCCAGCTGCATTTTCATCTGGCCGACGGCACGAGTTTCCTGCGCTTCAACATGTCCGAGCATTACGGAGACCGGCTTTTCGAAACCCGCCCGCTGGTGAAGTACGCAAGCGAATTCAAAAAGCCCGCGCAGGGCTTTGAAATCGGACATACGGGCACGGGATTTCGCTACATATTTCCCCTGGGCGATGGCGACAGGCATCTGGGTAGCGTGGAGACGCTCATCACCACCAAGGCACTGCGCGACGCGCTGGCGGGCATCGACCCCGGCCGCGAAAGTTCGTTCATCCTATCCGGCGAATTGAACGACGCGCTGCTTTTTCCCGAACAAAAATGGCTCTACAGCGCATCGACCCTGAATCCCGATTTTCTGGTGGAGGACGCCAACGCCTTTCTGCCGACCAGCCCTCCGCCCCTGTCGCCGCAGGCTCTGAGCATCAACAAGGCCCTCGCCGGTGATCCGGACCTGGATGCCGCCATGGAGCAGGGCCTGTCTTTCGCCACCAGCGTCAATGTCGATGGCGCCGATTTCGATGTGATCCTGTTGCCTCTGAAGGATATCCTGGAGCGCACCACGGGCTATCTGGTCAGCTACTCGCGTGATCGGGCCGTGGCCTCATACCGGCGGGAGTTCCATACCTCCATGTTTCTTGCGGCCGGGGTTCTGGCCCTGCTTTTCGTGCTGATTTCCAGACTGCGTGAGCGAAGTCTGGCCCTTGATGCAGAGCGCGGCAATCTGCGCGCAATGAACGACGCACTGGCCGAAGGCGTGTACGTCACCAATCCCGAGGGCGTCATAACCCGGATCAATCCGGCCGGGTGCCAGATTCTCGGATACTCCGAAGAGGAACTTCTGGGGCGGATCGGTCACGATATCTTTCATTGCCACAAAGGGAACACGTACCTGTCGAAGTCCGACTGCCCGTTTCTGAAGGCGCTCAGCCGTGGTGAGCCGTACGACGCGCAGGAGTGCTTTCTGGGCAAGGACGGAAAACTCCTGCAGGTGGAAGTGGCCAGCCGTCCAATTTTCAGCAAGGGGCTTTTCGTCAGCACGGTGACGGCCTTTCACGACATCACCGAGCGCAAGCACACGGAAATGGCACTGCAGGAGAGCGAATTTCTGCAGCGCAGCCTGATGGAGCATCTCCCGGTGGGGCTGATCATCATCGATGCGAAGACCAGAATCATCGAGAAGATCAACCCGGCCGCGGCCCTGCTTTTTGGCGCGCCCGAAGCGGAGATCGTCGGGAAGCGCTGTCACCGCTTCCTGTGTCCGGCCAGCGAGAGCCGTTGCCCCATAGTGGATCTGGGCCGCAACATGGACAATTCCGACCGGATGATGATCCGTTCGGACGGAACAGGCATTCCGGTGCTCAAGACCGTGACCAGGATCAGTGTCGGCGGAACGGACAAGCTGCTTGAGTGTCTGGTGGACATCCGGGACAGGAAGGAGGCCGAGGAGTCCATGCGGATGCTCAACCGGCAGCTCGAGCAAACCATCGCCCGCGCCGAGAAGCTGGCCAGCGAGGCGGAAGTCGCCAACCAGGCCAAAAGCAGTTTTCTGGCCATCATGAGCCATGAAATCCGCACGCCCATGAACGCCATTCTCGGCATGGTCCACCTGGCCCTCGGCACCGACCTCTCCATCCGCCAGCGCGATTATCTGACCAAGGTCGAGCGCTCGGCCAAGGCGTTGCTTGGCATCCTGAACGACATCCTTGATTTTTCCAGGGTCGAGGCGGGCAAGATCGCCCTGGAGAATGTCGAGTTCGACCTGACCGAGGTTCTGGATAATCTGGCTGCGGTCGTGGGCGTGCGCGTCCAGGAGGGGCCGGAGTTTGTGATCATGGTCGGCGGCGATGTGCCGCGTGTGCTTATCGGAGATCCCTTGCGCCTCGGCCAGATCCTGATCAACCTGGCGGGCAACGCCGCCAAATTCACGCACGAGGGAGAGATTCGGGTCAGCGTTTCCCTTGAGGACACTACTGCGGGCCAGTCCGCGCGGCTTGGCTTCGAAGTGATGGACACCGGCATCGGCATGACTTCGGAACAGATCAAAACCCTCTTCAGCCCGTTTTCCCAGGGAGACGCCTCGACCACAAGACGCTACGGGGGCAGCGGGTTGGGGCTGTCCATCTGCAAGCACCTCGTGGAACTCATGGGCGGGGAATTGAGCGTGAGCAGCCAACCTGCAAAGGGAAGCACGTTCGCTTTCAAGGCTGACTTTCTCCTCTCATCCACGGCTCCGTCCGCCGGCGATTTTTCCGGAATTCTGGAAGAGGCCCGTCAGTGGCGCATGCTGGTCATCGACGACCTGGATTCATCCCGCCAAGTCATTCTGGATGCTCTGCACGGCATGGGTCTGGATGCCGTGGGGGTGGCTTCGGCGGCTCTGGGGCTCGACGTGCTCGAAAACAACCGAGACGGCGCGCCCTGGCTCGCGCTTGTGGACTGGAAGTTGCCGGATATGAGCGGCTTTGATCTCTTCGAGCGCATGGCCCGTCTTCCCGGCCCTGATCCTGCTCCCCGGGCGATCCTGCTGTGCCCCTTCGGCCAGGGTACGTTGATCAAGAGCGCCCCCGAACATGGGTTCGCGGCCGTGGTGACCAAGCCCGTGAGCCGCACATCCCTGGCCAACGGGGTGTCCGAGGCCCTGGGCGTTGATTTGCAGCTCGGCCAGTATTGTCCCGTCAATCTCGCCGGCGAGAGCCGGTCCCTGTATGATGGCGGACGCATCCTGCTGGCCGAGGACAACGAACTCAATCAGCAGGTGGCCAAGGGCATTCTGGAGCAGGCAGGCCTGACCGTGGTCCTGGCGTCGAACGGCCGGGAGGCCCTGAAAATGGCCGAGGAGGGCGAGTTCGACCTGATCTTCATGGATATCCAGATGCCCCTCATGGATGGTTTCGAGGCCGCGCGGCGGATAAAGTCCATCACGCGCCTGGTCGGCCTGCCCATCGTGGCCATGACGGCTCATGTCCTCCCCGAGGAGCAGCAGCGGATCAGGGAAGGAGGCATGGACGATCATGTCTTCAAACCCATCGATCCGGACGAGGTGTATCGCGTGCTGAACCGTTGGCTGCAACCCAAGGCCTGCCGCGTGGCCCTGCCTGTCCAGATGCCGGAAAGTCAGGACGTTCCTGTCTTGCGGGACATCGACACGTGCGGAGGAGTGAGGCGTTTTCTGGGCGACAAGGATGCGTATTTCAAGACTCTTTTGCAGGTGCGCCGGGAGTATTCACAGGCCATGTCCGTGCTGCGCGCCCAGCTTGAGGGCGGAGCGTTCAAGGAAGCCAGAATGTATGTGCACACTTTGCTCGGGATGTGCGGCAATCTTGGCGCCACAAGGGTCGTGACGGCGGCCGCTGATCTTGAACGCGCTCTGGATGCTGAAAACCTGCACGAGGTTGACGCCCTGTACGTTCAAATGCGCATCAGCTTTGATGCCATGCTCAGCGAAATAGGCAGGATTGGGGATTTCACGGCCAAGGACCGTCGGCTTCCCGCTCTGGATGACCGGGATCTGGCTCTGTTGCTGGAGGAACTTTTGCCCGGATTGCGCTCACGCACGCCCATGAACTGTCAGGCCGTGGCGGACAAGCTCTGCAACGCGATTCCTTCAAGGAATTACCAGGGAGATGTGGCCCGGGTTTGCGCTCTCATGGATCAGTACAACTACGCGCCGGCGTTGGCGCTTGTGGAAAACATGCTGGAACGGATGCACAGGGGACGATGATGGAGCTTTCGCATTGCAGGGTGCTGGCGGTCGACGACACCAAGCTGAATCTGGACATACTGGTCAACTCTCTTGGGGCCGACTATGAGCTCGCCGTGGCGCTTGACGGGGTCACGGCCCTGAAGATGGTGCAGGCCTCACCCCCTGATCTGATTCTGCTCGACATCATGATGCCGGGCATGAACGGCTATGAGGTCCTGGCCAAGCTCAAGAGCCGCCCCGAGACCAGGGCGGTGCCGGTCATCATGATTTCGGCGCTCTCGGACCTGCACACCAAGTCCAGGGGTTTCCAGCTCGGAGCCGTGGACTATGTCAGCAAGCCTTTTGAAGTCGAGGAACTCAGGGCCAGGGTGCGGACGCATCTGTCGCTTGCGCAGGCTCACAAGGATCTGCGGCGGCACAACGAAATTCTGGAGGAAAAGGTCAGGGAGCGGACCCGGGAGCTCATCCTGACCCAGCAGGCCACCATCGAGAGCATGGCCGCACTGGCCGAGTATCGCGATCCCGAAACCGGACTGCACATTCATCGCGTGAAGGGCTACGTGACCTTGCTGGCCGAGGAATTGCGAAGTCTGCCCAACTACGCCGGATTGCTGAGCCGTGACTACATCGAAATCCTTGCCCTCTCTTCGCCCCTGCACGACATCGGCAAGGTGGGAGTGCCGGATCAGATTCTTCTGAAGCCCGGTCCGCTGAACGCCGACGAATTCCGGGAAATGCAGCGCCACACCGATTACGGCCGCAACGCCATCCTCTCCGTGCAGAAGAAGCTCGGCTCGATGCCTTTTTTGAAGATTGCCGAGGACATCGTGTACACCCACCACGAAAAATGGGACGGCACCGGGTATCCCAGAGGACTTGCCGGGACCGACATTCCTCTTTCGGGCAGGATCATGGCCCTGGCCGATGTGTACGATGCGCTCATCAGCCGCAGGGTCTACAAGGCGCCCTTTACCCATACCCGTGCGATGGAGATAATCATCGACGGTGCGGGGACGCATTTTGATCCCGATTTGGTGAGTGTCTTCGGCGAGTTCGCTCCGGGCTTCAGGCAGGTGGCGCTGTTCAATTCCGAGTCCGACGAACAGCGCGAAGCCCTTATGTGCTGAAAATGCCCCGTCGTCGCGGTGTCAATTGCCTTTCCCGCCCGAGCTGTCCGGGAACGGCTTGCCCCGGCGCTGGTACTTGATGACCGCATTGGTGTGCTCACGCAGGGACCGGCTGAAGTGGTGGGAACCGTCCTGTCTGGCCACGAAGTAGAACAGGTCGTGTTTTTCCGGGTTGGAAGCGGCTTGCAGTGCCGCCGCGCCGGGGGAGCAGATGGGGCCGGGGGGGAGCCCCGGGTGGACATAGGTGTTGTAGGGATTCTTGGGGTCCTGAAGATGGGAGCGGCGCAGATTGCCGTCGAAATCTTCACCCAGGCCGTAGATGATGGTCGGGTCGCATTGCAGGAGCATGCCGACACGCAGGCGGTTGGCATAGACTCCGGCCACGGTGCCACGCTCGGAGGGCACGGCCGTCTCCTTCTCCACCAGCGAGGCCAGGATGACCATGCGGTGCAGTTCTTCGGGGTCCCGCGCCTGCGGCAGATCCGCGACGGTGTCCTTGAATTGGCCCAGCAGGGCTTTCAGGATGGGGTAGGGATTCTTGTCCGGGATGCGCGGGAAAAAATAGGTTTCGGGGAAGAGATAGCCTTCGGCGTCTGTGGCGTTTATTCCCTGTGAAACAAGAAAGTCCCGGTCGCGGCAGGCCGCGAGGAACTTTTCGGTCGTGGTCAGCCCGGTCGCATTCACGGCCAGTGCCACTTCGCGCATGGTCAGCCCCTCGGGGAAGTGCAGACGGTAGAGGATGGGTTTGCCGGAGGCCAGGACTTCAAGGATCTGCCGTGGCGACATGCTCGCGGAGAGCTCGAATTCTCCGGCCTGCAAGGTGGCCTTGCGCAAACGTCCGTAGGTTCGGAAAGCCTCGCCCCAGCGTACAAGTCCTTCCCGTTCCAGTCGCGCGGAGACCGTGAACAGGTTTTCCCCCGGTTCCACATTGAAAATCACCGTGGCGTTCGCGGCCATGTCGAGCGGAGTCTCGATGAACTGCCGGGCCGCGAAGAGCGTGGCCCCGGCTGCGAGCAGCATGAGCGCGATTCCTGCCAGAAAGAGCTTCAGCCAAAGTTTCATGAATTCCCCAGATACGTTTCCAGAATGCAGACCGCGGCCATCTGATCGAGCATTTCCTTGTGCCTTCGTTCCGGCACGCCGGCTTCTCTGAGGCGTTGCCGGGCGTCAAAGGAGGTCAGGGCCTCGTTGACCAGATGGATGGGAATCTCGGTTCGCCTGGCCAGGCTGTCGCGAAAGTTCAGGACCTGGCGGGTGGTGAGGGTCTCGGCTCCGTTCATGTCAAGGGGCAGGCCCAGCACGATGGCCTCCACGCCTTCACTCTCGATGATGCCCATGAGGTCGGCAAAGAGCTTGTCGCGGGTGCTTTTTTCCACGGTTTTGAACGGAAAGGCCATGCCGTGCCGGGCCATGGCCAGTCCGATTCTCTTTTGGCCGTAATCGATGCCGAGTATCTTCATGGAATCCGCGTCAGCGTCTGCACGTCGTTCTGCGCTGAAGACTTGGCCAACAGCTTGTGGAAGTCCTTGCGCCAGGTGTCGCCGTGCCTGAGCCGGGCCAGGAATTCGAGCGTGTGCACGACATCGCGTTTCACGCCCATCTCAAGCAGGGTGCGGCTGATGCCGATCTTGCAGGACGGGCAGCCGACGACCACGGGGCTTTCGGCGGAGTAGCCCGTGAGGTCGGTGGCGAGCTGCTCCTTCTTGCGCAAGCGCAGACGGTTGTAGATCTTGGGCGAAGTCAGCGCGCCCAGGCCCGATTCGCCGCAGCAGTGGGGCGAAATGGCAACCTTGGAGCCGACCATCTTGCCCAGTTCCGACGCGTAGATTTCCCCGGCCTTGAGGGGAGAAACTCCCGTCCATTCGTGATGGCAGGCCGCATGGTAGAGAAGCTGCTCCGGTCCCTGCCCGAATTTGCCCTTGCCCTGCTGGATGATGAACTGGACCACGTCCTGAAATTCCACCTGCCTCGTTTCCAGGGATTTGAGCCGATAGTTGCGGATGCCTTCACGGCAGGTGCCGCACGAGGTCAGCACCGCCTTGATGACGAATCCAGCCGCCTCGGCCTGGCGGATCAGCCCTTCCATGACCTTTTGATTTTCCATGCCGATGCGCTCGAATTGATCCTTGCAGCCCGACGCCAGGAGCGGATACCCGCAGCACAGGTGGTCCGGCGGCAGGATCACGCTCACGCCCGCGTCAAGCAGCAGGCGCACCGCGGCCATGCCGATGGAGCGGTAGAAGAGCCCCGCGCCGCAGCCCGGAAAATAGATCACCGCGCGCTTGCTGCCGAGGTTCTCGGCGGTGATGATGTTGCCCCTGGCCAGGCCGAGACCTTCCTTGAGATTCCGGAACTGGGTGCTTGGGCCCTTGCCGCGCAGCAGCGGGCTGTCCAGGCGCTCTCGCCATTTGGCGGGCAACAGTCCGACGGCACGGTTGCCCATCTCCTGGCCTATGCCCGCGATCTTGGCCATCTTGGGCAGGGTGGTCTGCGGGTCCTGGCTCAAAAGGTTCAGGACCCGGTTTTTGAACGGGTGTCCGCCCGCGCCTTTTTCCTCAAGGTAGGCGCGCATCTGCAGGGTCACGTCCTGGGTGCGGATCTTCACCGGACAGATGGCGTAGCATTTGCCGCAGGCCGTGCAATGCTCAAGGATCTTGCGCAGTTCGCCCAGAAGGCGCGTCTCTGGTTCCCCGTTCTGCAACTGCGAGTAGTAGATGGCCTCCACCAGCGCGCCGAGAGTGATGTTCTTGTTGCGCGGATGAAAGAGCAGCCCCTTCTGGGGCAGGTACATGGGGCAGACCTGCTTGCATTTGCCGCAGCGGGTGCAGGTCTGGACGTTCAGGAGCAGGTTGATCAGGCTTTCCTTGCCCGGCAGCGCGGTCTTGTTGATGTCCTTTATCAGCCGGTTGAAGGAGAAGGTGTAGGGCACGACCACCAGGTCGCGCTGGGTCAGCTTGCCGGGGTTGAAGATGTTGTTGGGATCGACCTTTTTCTTGTAGGTCCGCAGCGCCGCGATCTTTTCCTCGGCCAGAAAGCCGATCTTGGTGATGCCGATGCCATGTTCTCCCGAGACCTGTCCCTTGAATTCGAGCACCTTGTGGAAAATCTTTTCCACCGCCTCTTCGGCCAGCCCGAGCATGCGCGGATCGTTGGAGTTGACCGGCAGGTTGACGTGGCAGTTGCCGTCGCCCGCGTGCATGTGATTGGCGATGACCACGCGGGTGGCCAGCATGTTGTCGAAGATCTTGGTCAGCTCTTCGTGCACCTTGGGGTACTTGGATTTCAAATGCTGGAAGAAGAAGGAGGTCTGAAGCTCCAGCTCCTGCTCGGGCAGACTCTCCTTGGTGGTTTTGCCCTTGATGATGGACGAGGCCACGTCCATCTCCATGCGGATGAACTCGTCGTCGACCTCGATGCCGGGCAGGAGCTGAACCTGTTGCAGGGCTTCGCGGTAGGCGATGGCCAGGTAATGGAGGTTCTGCTCCTCCAGGAAGTCCGCGAAATCCGGGATGACCTCAAGGGGGATGACGATATCCTCGTTGAGCTTGAATCCGCTGGTGCGTTTGGAGATGGCCGAAAGCTGATGACGGTCGTGCCAGAACACCTCCGCTTCATGGGCGTCGGCCGCGATGAAGCTGTCGACGTTGTCGTAGCGTTCGCAGATCTCGGTGATGCGGTGCACCGCATCGAGGACGGCCTCTTCATCCATGGAATCGAGCTGCACGATGAGGACCGAAATGGGGATACCGTCGAATTGCTGCGATTTTTTCGAATATTCGATGGCCTGGACGTACTTGATTCCAAACTCCTCCAGGGCCGAGAGCTTGACCAGGTCGCCCTGGGTGCGGATCTCGTCGCGCAGGGCCACGATGTCTTTTATGACGTACATGGCGTTGCGCATGGAATTTCCGTAGAATTCCAGGCACATGACTCGCGAGTGGGGCAGGATGGGGTACAGGGTGAAGGTGGCCTCGGTGATGATGCCGTCCACGCCTTCCTTCTGCACTCCGGGCAGGCCGCCCAGGAATTTGTTGGTCACGTCCTTGCCCAGCGCCGTGCCCCGGATCTCGTCGCCCTGCAGGGTGATGGTCTCGCGGCTGTTGCCGAATTCGTCCGTGATCTCGAACACTGCCGTGTCTTCCGGCATGATCTTGTGCCGGGGATGGTCCTTGCGGGTGATCTGGATCACGTCACCCGTGGGCAGGACCATCTTGTACGACAGCAGGTTATCGAGGGTGGTGCCGTATTCGAAGGCGAAGGGACCGCCGGCGTTCTCCGAGACGTTGCCGCCGATGGACGAGGCCGCCTTGGAGGCCGGGTCCACGGTCAGGAGCAGGCCCTTGGCGGCCGCCGCCTGGATGGCGGTCAGGGTGATGACTCCGGACTGCACGGTGATGGTCCGGGCCTGCACGTCGATGTCGAGGATGTCCTTGAAGCGGCTCAGGCTTAAAATCACGCTGCGCGGCTTGGCTGGCACGGCTCCGCCGGTCAGGCCGGACCCTCCGCCACGGGGCACGATGGGAAAGCCCATCTCGTTGGCGAGACGGATGATGCCCTGAATCTGGGTGGTGTTTTCCGGAAAGACGACCAGGGCGGGCAATTCCATGCGCAGGTCGGTGGCGTCGGTGGAGCACTCGATCAGGTTGTTCGAGGTCGAGACGATCTGCTCCTTGTTCATGATCGAGGACAGGCGCGAGATCAGCGTGGCCTTGAATTTCTGGTCGGCTTCGTAGCTCTGCCAGAAACGCTCAAGACAACCGGACAGCTCGCGGTAGTACTCCGGGGACAGGGCCGCGCGTTCGGCCTGCAACCGGGCGTTTACGCTCTGGCGAACATCCTTGGCCGGGATGAAGGGGTTGTAGCGGATGATGAAAAGTTCTTCGGCCAGATCCAGCGCCAGCTGCTGCAGGTATTCGGGCCAGGTCTGGAATTCTTCGAGCGGGAGGCCCAGAACGCGTTTGACCAGGCGTTCGGGAGCAAGGGAGATATGTGGTCCTTTTTGAGGCATGTCGGTTCCATATATAAGGCCGGCAGGCGGCCGCTGCGGTTTTTGGACGGGACGCGATAAGCGGGTTCGCGGTTAGGCAAACCCGTATTTTTAAACACAAGGCGAGGGGTTGGCAAGGCGCAAAAAGAGAGGGGCCGCCCGGCGACCGGCGCCGGGCGGGGAATTCGCTCAGAAGAGAGAGCCCTCGCACTCCATGCTGCGGGCATAGATGTGGTTCGGATCGGCAAAGCTTTCCAGAACCCGGGCCTG
This sequence comes from Desulfomicrobium macestii, assembly GCF_014873765.1. Taxonomy (NCBI): domain Bacteria; kingdom Pseudomonadati; phylum Thermodesulfobacteriota; class Desulfovibrionia; order Desulfovibrionales; family Desulfomicrobiaceae; genus Desulfomicrobium; species Desulfomicrobium macestii. The sequence goes on from NZ_JADBGG010000018.1 coordinate 91,160, forward strand.
GGTCTCGACCATGTTCAGCAGTCTGGACACGGCCGGGGACTGTTGCGTGAAAAGGGCCTGGGCCGTCGAGAAAAAGGCCTGCAGGATCTTTTCGTGGGGAGAGGGCTCCCGGCGCAGTTCCTTGCTGTTGACCACGGTCAGTCCGGCCAGGCTGGCGGCGGTCTTCAGGGCGTCGTCCAGATCGCCGAGCTGATCGACCAGCCTGCGGTCATGGGCTTCGCGGCCCAGGAAGACCCGTCCCTGGGCCGAATTCTCGACTTCGGCCGCGGGCAGTCTGCGGCCGCTGGCCACGCGGTTTATGAAGAGGTCGTAGCCGAAACGCAGCAGTTGCCCGATGGCCCTCTCGCTTTGGGCGGACAGGGGCCGCAGGGGATTGCCCAGATCGGCAAGGGCGGTGGTTCCGATGCCGTCGGTGGTGATGCCAAGGTTCATGGCCGTGTCTTCGAAAGTGGGGAAGGCCGCGAAAATGCCTATGGAGCCGGTCAGGGTGGTCGGAGCGGCCACGATGCGGTTGGCGCCGGATGCGATCCAGTACGCTCCCGAGGCGGCCACGCTGCCCATGGATACCACGACGGGCTTGCCGGCCTCCTGGGTGCGGGCGATCTCGTGGTGGATTTCCTCGGAGGCGGCGGCGCTCCCGCCGGGGCTGTCCAGACGCAGGACCACGGCCAGAATGGCGGGATCCTGTCGCGCCTTCTGGAAAAGTTCGGCGATGGATTCGCTGCCGGTCATGTTTTCCGGCTGCTTGCCGGGCAGGATGGCTCCCCGGGCCCTGATGATGCCGATGACTTCCTTGCCTGAGGGCTCGGAGGAGGGCGACATGGCAAGGTAGTCCTGAAAGCCGACCCGGTGCAGGTCTTGGATTCTCTTTCCGGTCTTGCCGGCCAGCAACTGGTCGAACTGGGTGGAGGTCTTGATTTCGTCGACCAGTTGCGCATTCACTGCCAGGCGCGCGGCATCGCCGCCCGTCGCGGCAAGTCTGGTGTCGATGTTCTCCACGTAGGAGATGATGTCGGAAGGGGAGACGCCACGGTTCCTGGACGCCTCGTCAAGATAGGCCTGCCAGAGACCGTTCAGCCATTCCCGCCCGGACTCCCGGGCTTCTTCGGACATGGATTCGCGTACGAAGGGTTCCACGGCGGTCTTGTAGTCGCCAACGCGGAAGACGTGAAAATTGATGCGGGTCTTGTCCAGGAGGCCCTTGAAATAGGTCTGGTACATGCCGAATCCGGTGATCAGCACTCCGCCCAGCGGATTGACGGAGATCGTGTCGGCATAGGACGACAGCAGGTACTGGCCCTGGGTGTAGACCATGGAGTGCGCGAGCACGGGTTTTCCCGTCTCCTTGAAATCGAGGATGGCCTTGCCGATGTCGAGGATTTTGGTCGTGTCGCAGCCCTGCAGGTCCCGGGGGTCGATGACCAGGGCCAGAATTTTGGGATCCGTGGCGGCCTTGCGGATGGCGTCTATGACGTCCTGGGTTTTGGTCTCGTCTGCCTTGGCCGTCTCCCGGCCCATTTTCTTGAGCAGGGCCTCGGCCGCTTCCGGCGCGCTGCGCTGTTCGACCAGGGTTCCGGCCGGGTTGACCAGAAGGACCGAGTTCTGGCGCAACGCATCTTCCGTATCGGTAAAAAATACCCCGAGGAGGATGAAGACCACCACCAGAAAGAAAATGTTGGCGACGACGACTCTTGTGGTGCTCAGGACCTTCCACAGTATGCTCAGTATTGTTTTCATGCGGGCGAGTATTTCCACGGGATGCACTCCTGTTAGGGTTGCAGGACCAGTTGTCCGTAGGCTGCCTGGCCAAGTGAGATGCAGGCATCGTTGGGCGGCAGTTCGCGGTGGGTCAGGACGGTTGCCCCCTGCGCGGCCAGGGCCCTGGGAAGCTCGGTGGCCAGGGTCAGATTCTGCATGACCCCGCCGCTCAGGGCCACGGTGGTGCAGGAGCACCTCTCGGCCAGATGGAGGCAAAGCCTGCACAGTCCGTCAATGAGACCAAGATGAAAGCGCCTGCTTATTGTTGCCGGGCGTTCACCGTCGCGCCACTCGGCATGAACCTGCGCAAAAAGTTCAAGGGTATCAAGTTCCACGATCCCGTCATATTCGATTACGGGACACGAATAAACACCTTTTTCCTCTTTGTCCTGTATCGCTTCGAGCCTGATTGCCGCCTGCCCCTCGTAGGAGATACGTTCGCAAAGGCCGAGCATGGCCGACACTGCATCGAAAAGTCTTCCGCAGCTGGAGGAGAGCGGCGAATTGATGCGGCGCTCCAGCACCTGGGCGACGACCTTGTCGGCGGCGGCGTATTCCTGCAGCCAGGGCCAGGGCTTTTCGCCCGGAGCCTGGATGCCGAGGGCATGCAGGTGGGCCCGCGCCAGCCGCCAGGGTTCGCGCGTGGCCACATCCCCGCCGGGCAGCATGACCTGGGAAAAGCGCGCCAGACGCCTGTGTTCGAGTTTCGCCGTATCGACCAGCAGGGCCTCGCCGCCCCACATGGTGCCGTCGTCGCCAAGCCCGACTCCGTCCAGGGCCAGTCCGATGGCCGTCCCGATGTGCCGGTTTTCGGCCAGGACCGCGTGGATGTGCGCAAAATGATGCTGCAGGGGCAGGCAGGGCAGTCCGGACTCACGGGCGAAGCCGGTGCTTAGAAAATCCGGGTGCAGGTCGTGGACCACGGCCTGTGGTTCGACTTGCAGGATGTCCTGCAGGTGGGCGCGGATTTCCCGGAAGAAGCCGTAGGCTTCGAGGTGGTCCAGATCGCCGATGTGCTGGGAAACAAAAGCCTGCCGACCCTTGGTCAGGCACAGGGTGTTCTTGAGCAGGGGGCCGACGCCAAGCACCGTCGGGCCGTCCTTGGCCAGATCGATGGGTGCCGGGGTGTAGCCGCGCGCCCTGCGGATGAATTGGGGCTTTTCGTCCACCACCCGCAGCACCGAATCGTCGCAGCGGATCAGGATGTCGCGGTCGTGCAGCAGAAAATTGTCGGCGATGCCGGAAAGGCGTCGCAATGCCTCGCGATTGCCAAGGCAGATGGGGTCGGAACTCAGGTTTCCGGAGGTCATGACCAGGGCCGCCGGGAGAATCCCTGAGCGTTTGAGTTCATCGAAGAGCACATGGTGCAGGGGCGTGTAGGGCAGCATGACGCCCAGAAAGGCGGTGTCCGGGGACAGTCCGGGCGCGAGCCCCGAGTCCTTGCGGGCCCGGGCCAGGACGATGGGCCGCTGCCTGCCGGTCAGCAGTTCCCGTTCAGCCTCGGACAAAACGCAGAAGGACAGGGCCGCATCGAGGTCCGCGACCATGATCGCCAGGGGTTTGTCCTTGCGGTTCTTGCGGGTTCTGAGTTCCTGCACGGCCTCCTGGTCGCGGGCGTCGCAGACGAGGTGGAAACCGCCCAGGCCCTTCATGGCCAACAGTCTGCCCTCAAGCAGCAGGGCGGCGGTGCGGCGCACGGCTTCGTCGTTTTCGCACAGGGTCCGGCCCGTCCTGTCCGTCAGCCACAGTTTCGGGCCGCATTCGGGGCAGGCGTTGGGCTGGGCGTGGAAGCGCCGGTCCAGCGGGTTCTCGTATTCCTCCTGGCAGTCCGCACAGAGCGGGAAGCAGCTCATGGAGGTGCAGGCGCGATCGTAGGGGATGGAGCGGGTGATGGTGTAGCGCGGCCCGCAGTTGGTGCAGTTGGTGAACGCGTAGCGGTATCTGCGGTTGCCCGGGTCGCGCATGTCCGCGATGCAGTCGTCGCAGGTGGCCACGTCGGGGCTGATGAGCACCTGATGCCCGTGCCCGCCCGTACTTTTGAGGATTTGGAAGGCGTCCTCCCCGGGCAGCGGCGAGGTCACTTCCCGGTCCCAGGTCACGATGCGGGCCAGGGGGGGGATGGTGGCGGAGAAGGTGTCTTCGAAGGCCTCAAGCCGGTCCGGCGTGCCCTGAACCTCGATGAGCACTCCTTCGGGCGTGTTCAGGACCTGCCCCGTGACCTTGGCGTGCAGTGCCGCCTTGTAGACGAAGGGCCGAAAGCCCACACCCTGCACCCCTCCGGTGATGATCCATTTCCAGCGTTGCATGAGCATTTGAGATATCCGGTGTTGTGTCCTTTATTGAGATGAATAGAATCGGTTTGGTCAGCTTTTGCATCGAGCCAGCCACGCGCGCTTGACCAGGCTGCAAAAGAGGATGTCCGGCCGAAACGACTCCGGCTTGAGCGATGCCGGGAGGATGAAGTCCGCAGCGTCGAAATCCTCGGGTTTGTCCCCGGGAAAGCCCAGGGCCGCCGTGTCCGCGCCGGGCAGCCTTTCGCGCAGGCAATGGGCCCAGATGGGGAAAAATTCCGGCGGCGCGCCAAGGACCATGCCCGCCGCCGCATCCATGGCCACGGGACTGGCGCTCGCTCCGAGGAAGCCGAGCGGATAGGCCTCGCCTGAGATGGGTCCGGTGCGATGCATGGCCTGCACTCCGTCCATGAGGCTGACCGTGGGCGGCAGGACTTGCATGAGTCCGCAGATCATGGCCACGAAGCGGTCCTTTTTGTCGCCGTGCAGGGCGTGCAGCCAGGCCTTGCGCACCCCGGTCACGCATCCGAACAGGTTTTTGACCGCGCCGCTGAACCGCATCTGTGAATGGGCCTTGAATTTGGGGAGATTCAGGATCAGGTCGGCGTTTAGCGCCACAGACGAGACCTGGACCCGCACGGGTCCGCTCTTGACGCAAACGCCGCTGTTCAGGGTGACGACCTCAAGGCCAAGGGGGCGCAGCAGTTCGGTCAGCCCGATGCCATGGGCGATGGCCTGGGCGGTTCCGAATGCGGGTGAATCCCCGATGGTGACGCGCGCCCCGCGTTCAATGCAGTGCCTTGCGACGGCGGCGATGACCACGGGATGGGTGCAGCACGGGTGCGCCCCGCGCAGCGCCACGAAGTTGGGTTTGATGAGCAGCCGGGAGCCGGCGATGTCCGGGAGCACGTTGTCGAGCAGTTCCGGGATCATGCCTGCGGCATGGGCGTAGTCCGGCGTCTGCCTCAGGAAGACTTCAATCACCAAAGAACCGGTCCAGAGCCTTGGTGACGACGCGGACGTGGGCTTTTTCCTGCTCGGCGAGCATGAGGTAGGTCCGGACCGCTTCGCTGTCGCGGTCACGTTTGGCCAGACCCCGGTAGAGATCGTAGGCGTAGTACTCGATTTCGCAGGCCAGTTCCAGAAGTCGCAGCATTCGGTCTTCGGGATCCGTGCCCAGACGGGCCATCCAGGCCGAAATGGGCTTGCCGCCCTCCATGATCCGGCCGTCCAGGCGCTCGAACGTTTCCTCGAAGCCGTCGGTGATGGGTGTGGGGCTGTTTTTCTTCCAGTAGGTGAAGACGGCGCGGGCGTGGACCTCTTCCATGCCGCCAAGATCCTTGATCATGTCGCCGAGTTCCTTCCCCTTGTATTCCTGGGCGAGCTCGTTGTAGAAAAGCCAGGCTCCCTTTTCCATGTTCATGGCCCGGTAGAGGGTCTGGCTCAAGGCCATGTCCCGGGGGAAGAGCTCCAGATGCGGGATGTCTTTCAGGGCCTTGCCCTCCCAGCCGGCGATTCCGCCGACCAGATTGTAGAGCGCGCCCTGCCTTGGTCCGGCGTCCTTGATCAGGGCGGCGGCCACGGAGGATCTGCCGCCGGTGCGGCAGTAGAGGATCAGGTTTTTTTCCCCGTCCAGCTCCGTCATGCGGTTTTCGATCTCCGGCAGCGGGATGAGCTGGGCGCCTGGAATGTGGCTCTGGGCGAATTCTCCAGGCTGTCGGACATCGATCAGCAGATAGTCGCGCTCCCTGGTCTTGTTCTTGAGTTCTTCGAGTTCATCTGGAAAAATATCAATAACTTGTCTGCTCATCACCCTGCCTCTTTGTGTGCCTCGGTTGGCGTTAACCCTTCCTGTACGGCAAAGACATTCATAAATCCAGACCCCCTGGCCGGGCATGACCGGCAAGGGTCCGGCGACGGTCGCACACCCCGTTCCGCGTGGCAAGGGGCGCTGAAATTGCCATTTGATTTTGTCATCATCCAAGGTACATAAGCCGAGTTTTGGCGCGCATGCCCTCATTTCTTTTTTTTGGAGCAGAACATGATCATTCCAGTCATTCTTGCCGGCGGCTCCGGCACCAGGCTTTGGCCCCTATCGCGAAAACTGTACCCCAAGCAGCTGCTGCCGCTCATCGACGACCGGACCCTGGTCCAGAACACGCTGCTGCGCTTGCAGGGACTGGACGAGGTCGCACGGCCCATCATCATATGCAACGAAGAGCATCGCTTCATCATCGCCGAGCAGATGCGGGCCCTTGGCGTGTCGCCGGCGGCGATCATCCTTGAGCCCGTCGGCAGGAACACCGCCCCGGCCGTGGCCATCGCGGCCATGAAGGCCCTGGAGACCGACCCTGAGGCCGTGCTCCTCGTGCTTCCGGCGGATCACCTCATCGGAGAACCGGAGCGGTTTCACGAGGCCGTGCGCCAAGCCGCCGTGCATGCCGAAGCGGACCATCTGGTCACCTTCGGCATCGTCCCTTCGGCCCCGGAGACCGGGTACGGCTACATCCTCCAGGGACCGGCGCTTCCGGACTCCTCGGCCCGCGCCATCGAGCGTTTCGTGGAAAAGCCCGACCTGCCTACGGCGGAGAGCTATGTCGCCTCTGGGCAATATTTCTGGAATTCCGGCATGTTCGTGTTCCGCGCAAAGGCCGTGCTGTCCGAACTGGACCGCTTCGCACCGGCCATCGTGGAGTCCTGCCGCAAGGCTCTTGAGCTTGCCGGACAGGACCTGGACTTTCTGCGGCTGGACCGGGACGCCTTTGCCGCCTGTCCCGAGGATTCCGTGGATTACGCGGTCATGGAGCAGACGGACCGGGGGGTAATGGTCCCCCTGTCCTGCGGCTGGAACGATCTGGGTTCCTGGGACGCGCTGTGGCAGGCCGGGAGCAAGGACGAGAGCGGCAACGTGAGCAAGGGGGACGTGGTTCTCTGCGACGTCCATGACTCCTATCTGCACGCCGAGACACGCCTTCTGGCCGCCGTGGGCCTTGAGAACCACATCGTGGTCGAGACCTCCGACGCGGTCCTCATTTCGCCGCGTGACCGGGTGCAGGAAGTCAAGAAGATCGTGGACAAGCTCAAGGCCGAGAATCGCATCGAGGCCGTCTCCCACAAGAAGGTCTTCAGGCCCTGGGGGCATTACGAGTCCATCGGCGATGGCGTGCGTTATCAGGTCAAGCGCATCGTGGTCGCGCCGGGGCAGGTTTTGTCCCTGCAGAAGCATTTTCATCGCGCCGAGCACTGGGTGGTGGTCCAGGGCACGGCGCTGGTTACCCGGGACAGCGAGGAGATCCTGCTGCGCGAGAACGAGTCCGTATACCTGCCTCTTGGAGTGGTGCACCGCATGGCCAACCCCGGCAAGATTCCGCTTGAACTGATCGAGGTGCAGGTCGGGAGCTACCTTGGCGAGGACGATATCGTCCGCTTCGAGGACGTCTACGGCCGGTGAGGGGCGATAAAGGCCCGATTGCTGCGTCGCTGCGGGCAAAAGCTGAGCCTCATGTAGTCGGCTACACTTCGGCTCAGCTTTTACCCACGCTCCTTGCCCTCGAACCTTTCTCGCCCCTCACCGTGGCGTGCTGACGGTGTAAAAAAAAGTTTGGGATCGCCCCTCACCGTGGTGTGCTGACGGTGGAAAGAAAAAGTTTGGATCGCACTTTTCGCCGGGCAGGCGAGAAAGGCCCGATTGCTGCGTCGCTGCGGGCAAAAGCTATAGATTAATGTAGTAGGCGTTTCGAGGACGTCTACGGGCGCTAAAAGCGCCTTGAGGCTTTATTTCCGTAATTTTGCTTTCCCGTCTGTGCACGTGCCCAGGCGGGTTTTTTTTGTGGCGCCGGGGTGCGAAGGTTGGGCAATTTTTTGCTTGACGTGATCAAAACCTTGTTTCAAACGCCGTTTGAAACAAGGGGTGCCCATGACGATGCAGAAGGTGGCGGAGCGATTGCTGAAGGCCGCGCGGGGAGTTATAGACGGCCGTGGTTCGTGCCTCGGACAGGATGCCAGGGACCCGGCGGCGGACGTCCAGACGCGCCACCGGCTCCTGCTGGCGGGGCGGGAGGTGTTCGGGCGCAAGGGGGGCGGGGTCACGGTGCGGGAGATATGCCGCGCCGCCAATGCCAATGTCGCTGCCGTGAATTACCATTTCGGCAGCAAGGAGGAGCTCCTGGCGGAGGTCCTGCGCATCCTTCTGGACGAGCTTTTGGCCATATACCCCATGAATGGCGGGGTGTCCGACGATGCCCCTTCGGCCGAGCGGCTGCATGGTTTCGTGTTCGCGTTTCTGTGTCGCATCCTGTTTCCAGAGGGCCGTGAGGACGAGTGCATGCTCGGGCGGATGCTGTCCGAGGCCTTTGTCCATCCCATGCCGCCTTTCGAGGTTCACGCCCGGAAGCACAGGGAGGATGTCCGGAATTTTCTGGCGCCGCTGCTGCTCGATCTGGCCCGGGAAGGGGGCATGATCGCGGATGGCCGGGACGATATGCGCATCCAGATGATGGGGCGTTCCATCGTTGCCCAGATTCTTTTTTACAACACGAACAGGGACGCGCTCATGGCCCAGCGCGACGGCCTGCCTTTCACACCCGACGAGGTTTCGGAGGCGGCCCTGCACATCACCCGTTTTTCACTGGGTGGGATCACTCATATTTCGGAGCACATGAAATGAAAATGACCCGGGAAAAGAACCTGAATCCGTGAAAAAGTTGCATTGAATATACAGTTTTGAAACATTTTGCACTTGAAATAAATCAATGATATCGGTATATTGAACTTGCTTTTCCTGAATACGATTTTGCACCCATTGGGTGCGGCAGGAGTTTGCAATGCTCATCACCGATATCAAGCGAAACGAAGGAAACAACATTGGCCACGTCGGCCTGGCTCTGATCGGCGAGATGGCCAGGGTTTGCGGCCTGGATACACTGGTCGACCGTCTTGGGCCTGGAAAAGCTCCGCAGATCAAGGAGCGTGAAATTTTCCGCACATTGGTCGGCCTCATGTGCCAAGGCAAAACGGA